>JBLHOD010000069.1:0-6355 GCA_047622545.1 Polaribacter sp.
TGATGCAGTACAAGAAGCAATCACCATTTCAGAAAAAGCTGCTATTCCTGTGATATTAACACATCATAAAGTGGTTGGAAAACCAATGTGGGGAAAAAGCACCAAAACGTTAGCAATGGTAGATGCAGCTAGAAATACGGGATTAAATATTAAGATAGATCAATATCCATATAATGCAAGTTATACAGGAATAGGAATTTTAATTCCGAGTTGGGCTAGAGCTGGCGGAAATGATGCTTTTAAAAAACGATTAAAGAATCCGAAATTAAGAGATAGTATAAAAAAAGGAATTATCTATAATATTATTAATGATCGTGGCGGAAATGATTTAGATAGAGTTCAATTTGCAAAAGTAACATGGAAACCCGAACTAGAAGGTAAAACTTTAAAGTTTTGGTGTGAACAAAAAGGATTAGCTCCAACTATTGAAAACGGCGCAGAACTTGTAATCGAAGCTCAAAGTAATGGCGGAGCATCTTGTGTGTTTTTTGCTATGAGTGAAGAAGATGTAGAGCGCATTATGCAACATCCGCAAACCATGATTGCTTCTGATGGAAGATTGGTGAAACCAGGAATTGGACATCCACATCCAAGATGGTATGGAACTTTTCCAAGAGTTTTAGGACATTATGTTAGAGAAAAATCAATCTTAACATTATCAAATGCTATTTATAAAATGACAAAACTTCCTGCTGAAACTTTAGGATTAAAAGATAGAGGAGAACTTAAAGAAAATATGAAAGCAGATATCGTAATTTTTAATGCAAAAACAATTATTGATAAATCTACATTTGAAAATCCACATCAATATCCGGACGGAATTTTATATGTTTTTGTAAATGGGCAAATTTCTGTTGATAATGGGAAGTTTAAAAAATTAAAATCAGGTGAAATTTTAAAAAAATCAAATTAATGAGTAAAACTCTGGTCGTTAAATTATATGGAGTCAATGATTGTCATAAGACAAGTTTTTATCAAAAGTTATTGAATGCAAGAGGGATACAATATCAATTCTTAGATGTTCGTATTAATAATGATTTTGCTGAAGAACTGCGAAGTCTTTATGAAAACAAAAAATTAAATTTTCCTACAATAACAATTGGTCAAAAAAAATTACGAAACCCCAAAGAGAAAGAATTAATTAAGTGGATTGATAAACTGATCACTAATGTTTAAATCTTTTAGTAAAACAATCTCAGTTTTTTAATTAACTTTGGTCAACAAACTTTAATCAACATCACTTTACTTATGAAGTCATTTTATTTTTCAACTCGTTTAGTACTATTTTTATTTATTTCAAATTCAATTTTAGCACAAGATTTTAGTGCTTTAAAATATAGGACCGTTGGTCCAGAAAGAGGAGGAAGAGTTACAACAGTAACCGGAACACCCATGTTGCCAGGAACATTTTATTTAGGTGCAACTGGTGGTGGAGTATGGAAATCTGAAGATTATGGAACTTCTTGGAATAATGTTTCTGACGGATTTTTTGCAACGCCATCAATAGGAGCAATTGAAGTTGCCGTAAATGATCCTAATATTGTGTATGTTGGTACAGGCTCTGATGGTTTACGAAGCAATGTAATTTCTGGAAAAGGAGTTTACAAATCAATAAATGCCGGTAAAACTTGGGAACACATTGGTTTAAGAGAGGCAGGGCAAATTGGTGCTGTAGAAATTGACCCAACTAATCATAATATTGTTTGGGTAGCCGCAATTGGAAATGCTTTTAAAAACAATAACGAAAGAGGAATTTATAAAACGATTGATGGTGGAAAGAATTGGGAGAAGGTATTGTTTATTTCTGATGAAGTAGGCTTTGCTGATTTAGAGTTATTACCTAGTAATCCTAATATTGTGTATGCTGCAGCTTGGAAAGGACAACGTAGACCTTGGACAATTATTTCTGGTGGAACAAAAGATGAAGGCGGAATTTACAAGTCTATTAACGGTGGTAAAGACTGGGTCAAATTAGAAAATGGTTTGCCTAAAGATTTGATTGGAAAAATAGATTTAGCAGTTTCTGCTGTAGATTCAAGCATTTTATATGCAGTAATAGAAGCTCTAGGTGATGAAGGTGGTTTATACAAATCTGTTGATCAAGGAAAATCTTTTAAACAAATTTCAAGTAATAAAGGATTAGTAAATAGACCTTTTTATTATACAAATATTGAGTTAGATCCAACAAATCCAGATATTATATATTCAAATGCTAATCCGTTATTAAAATCACTTGATGGTGGTAAATCTTGGAGTAGAATGTCTGTTCCTCATGGAGATAATCATGATATTTGGATCAATCCAAACAATCCAAATTTATTAATTCAAGCAAATGATGGTGGCGCAAACGTTACTCATAATGGAGGAAAAACATGGTCAACACAATTTAATCAACCAACAGCAGAATTATACCAAGTAGAAGTAGATGATCAATATCCATATTGGTTATATGCGGGTCAACAAGACAATTCTACCGTTGCAATACCGAGTTCACCTCCGTCTGCACGTCCAATCTCTAGGAAAGGCTGGGGGATAAGTGTTGGTGGATGTGAAACAGGTCCAGCGGTTCCTAAACCAGGAAATCATAATATTGTCTATGCAAATTGTAAAGGGAATTTTGGTGTTTTTAATAAATTAACCGGAACAGAAAAAAAATATACTGTTGGGGCTTCATATATTTACGGACACAATCCAAAAGATTTAAAATATCGTTTTCAGCGTGTTGCTCCAATTCATGTTTCTCCACACAATCCAAATGTAGTGTATCATGGATCTCAGTATATTCATAAAACAATGACTGATGGAAAAATTTGGGAAACTATCTCTCCAGATTTAACAGCTTTCGAAAAAGACAAACAAGTCATTTCTGGTAGTCCAATTACTAGAGACATTACAGGAGAAGAGTATTATAGTACCATTTATTCAATTAGAGAGTCCTCTTTAAAAGAAGGTTTAATTTGGACAGGCTCTAATGATGGAGTTGTTTCTGTTACTCAAAACGGTGGGAAGTCATGGAAAAATGTGACTCCTAAAAGAATGCTAAAAGGAGCAAGAGTAGAATCAATTGCGACATCTAATTTTAATCCTGCAAAAGCCTATATAGCTGTTGATGGACATTTATTAGGTGATGCAAAACCATATTTTTATAAAACTAGTAATTATGGTAGATCTTGGGAATTAATTACAACAGGAATTCCAGATGATTTTACAAGTAAAGTTTTACGAGAAGACCCTGTAAGAGCAGGTTTATTATATGCTGGTACAGAATTCGGAATGTTTGTGTCATTTAATGATGGAAAATCATGGGAGAAGTTTCAACAAAATTTACCAGTTACACCAATTACAGATATTAAAATCTTTAGAGGAGATTTAATATTAAGTACTATGGGAAGAGCTTTTTGGATATTAGATAACATTACTTCTTTAAGACAAAAGGAAGTTAATAGTTTAAAATCTTCGCCTTGGTTATTTAAACCAGATACAACTATTCGGTATCGCTCTCGAGGTTATAGAAGTAATGGTGTTGTTCAATACCCAGGAACTAGTGTAATTATAGATTATTTTATTCCTAAAGGAAATACTTCTCCAATTCAATTAGAAATTTTAGATGCCAATAAAAAAACTGTAGCATTAATTGTAAGTGATAAAAATTTAATTTCTAAAACAACTGTTGTAGAAGATATGAATCTAAGTCAGACTTTTAGATATGTAGACACAAGATTAGAAACAAAACCAGGAATCAATCGTTTCAACTGGAATTTACAGCAAAAAGGTGTTTGGTCATCAAATAAAAATAAAAGTTTTAAAAATGGCCCAATGGTTGCTCCAGGAGTATATACAGCCAAATTAACTGTAAACGGAAAATCAATTGAGCAATCGTTTGAAATTACAATGGATCCTAGAGTTAAAGATGAAGGGTTTACAAAAGTAGATATTATAAATCAAATTTCAAGACAACAAGAAGTAATGGATTTTCTTTCTGAAGCTAGACAATTACAAGATACGTTAGAAAAAGAAGCAACATCTTTAAAAGGGAAGAAGTCAGCTAGATTAGATAAAATAAACATTGCATTAAAGCAATTAAAAAACGATTCTGTAGTTTATCCACAGCAAATGTTAGTTTCGCAAATTTCGTTCTTATTAAACATGTTTAGTAACGCAGATCAAATTATTGGGCAAGATGCAGAAAATAGATTCAAAGAATTAACACTTCAGTTTAATAAAATAAAAGCAGAGATACAGTAGTAGTAAATAAGCTAGGTAATACTTCAATTACCTAGCTATTTTATTTAATACACTTTTTTATAACTCCAAATGAATAATCCATTCATAATTAACGCATAAGCATGTACTTTCAACTATGGAAAAATACCCTAAAAAACCAAGCATAAACATGATTTAATAAATTAAGACTGTTTGTTAAAATTTAAATCTAATACATTGAAATTGTTTGCTGCTTTAACCAATAGAGTAGAACCAATGGTTTCAAATAAATCATTCGTTTTGGTAACAAACTCAGCTTGTTGTTCAATTTTATAATTAGGAATTCCAACTAAGGTTAAATTAGTTGTTCGAGAATATTTTTTAATTAAATCATAAAAAGGTGTTTGTTCCATCACATTATCAACGATTTCTATCTTAACAATTACTCTTAAATCTTCCACTAATTTTGTTATTTTGTTTTTAATAATACCTCGTTTAATATCTTTGTTATTGACAAATAACACTCTAATTGTGGTTTTATCCCATTTAGGCGATGCAATTATAAATCGAGCTATATTAAGCATCATTTCAGCATTTTTACTATCGGTTTCACGCCACCATAAATCTACAGATTGGCAAGTACCAAATTTGGCTTTTTTATCAAAATCTAAGTACAATAAATTATAGTCTAAATGTAATAATGTTTCTGTCATATTTGCATACTCTGTAGAACCTTCTAAGCCTTTTGGCCATCCCATCATAATGGTATTAGGTTCTACACCAGAAAAACCGAATGTAGTCGCAATATTTTCTATTCCTTTATATATATTATCAACTTTAATTTGTCTTCCAAAAATTCCTAATTCGTTAAAAATATCATCTCTAACAATTTGTTCCGTTTTTTTAAACGGAGCCTTATCTTTTGTATCAAGGATTAAATTAAAATTTGTAACAACACCAGTTCTACCAGCTACCGTTTTACTCAATTCTAACAAATAAGATTGATGCTCACTATGTCCACTAAATAAAATGATATTCGGATTCCAATTAGAATGAACATCGTGTTTTTTATCAATTCTTGCAAGTCCTTTATTGACTACATTTTCCCAAACACTTTTCCATATATCAGTAGATTTAATTTTCACTTCTTTGCGTTGTAACATAAAATATAAACCACTAATTACTGCTAATGCACCTATCATTGCAACCGTATCAAGTTTTAGCATTACTGCAAAACAGGCAATAAAACCTAATAAACCGATCCAGCGCTTAATTTTAAAAGTAGGTTGAAAATCTGGATTTGCCCAGCTTTCTAGAAAATAGGTAATATTAATAAAACCATAAGCGGTAAGGTAAAACATAGAAACAATACGCGCAATTACATCTAATTCTCCGATCAAAATACCAGCCTCAGCAATAAAAAAAACTAAAATCAACGCATTTACAGGCTCTCTGTTTTTACCAGTTCCTTTTGCAAAAAACCTCGGTGTAACTCTATCAACAGACATTGCTTGTAAAATTCTTGGTCCTCCTAAAATACCTCCTAATGCAGAAGATAGTGTTGCTCCCCAAACCCCTGCAATAACAATTGGTGAGAAGAAAGCTATTTTTATTAGAATATTATTGTCGGTTTTTAACGTTTCAGAATCAATCGTATAGGCCATGAAAATAGCTAAACCTATATAAACAATAAGTCCAACTCCAATAGCAAATAAAGTACCGGTTGGAATAGATTTTTTAGGATCTTTTAAATCACCACTCATTGCAATTCCTGCTGTAAACCCTGTAACAGCTGGAAAAAAAACAGCAAAAACAGTCTCTAAAGAAACAGAACCTTCAGTAGTAAACATTGAAACTGATTCAGGTGTAAATTCGCGAGTACCAAAAAAGATAGAAACTAAGGATATAATAATTGCAGCTAAAATAAAATACTGAGATTTTAAAGCAACAGAAGTGCTTATTAATGCAATAGAAGTTAATAAAATCAACGCAATAGTACCTGTAATTCTAAAATCATTAACCGTTATTCCTAAATTAAAATAATTATTAAAACTTTCAGAAAAACCAATTAAATATAACGCAATAGAAAAAGCCGTACCAACATATAATGCAATTCCTATAGATCCTCCAATAGGCACCCCCATACTTCTTG
>JBLHOD010000070.1:0-6336 GCA_047622545.1 Polaribacter sp.
TCTTTTAATTCATCATCTGAATGCGATTTTGCAAAACTATCTGGATCTTCTCCTTCAGGAAAAGTAACCACTTTCACATTCATTCCTTGTTCAAGGATTAAATCAATTCCACGAATCGAAGCTCTTAAACCTGCTGCATCTCCATCAAAAAGAACAGTAATGTTTTGCGTTAATCTTCGAATCAATCTAATTTGATCTGATGTTAATGCAGTTCCAGACGAAGCAACTACATTTTCTATTCCTGATTGATAAAAAGAAATTACATCTGTATACCCTTCAACTAAAAAACAATTGTCCCGCTTGGCAATCTCTTTTTTTGCTTGATAAATTCCATATAAAATTTTACTCTTATGGTAAATATCGCTTTCAGGTGAATTTAAATATTTTGCAGCTTTTTTATCATTGGTTAAGATTCTTCCCCCAAAACCTAAAATTCTTCCAGACATTGAATGAATTGGGAATAAAACACGTCCTTTAAAACGGTCAAATTGTTTATTCTCTTTTACAATTGTAAGTCCAGTAGATTCTAAATATTTTAAATCATACCCTTTTTTAAGTGCCGATTTTGTAAAATTATCCCATTCATCTTTACAATAACCTAAATCAAATTTTTCAATAATATCGTCTCTAAAACCACGCTCTTTAAAATAGGAAAGTCCAATTGCTTTTCCTTGCTGGGTATTTAGCATTAAATCATGAAAATATTCTGCTGCAAATTTAGACACCAAAAACATACTTTCACGCTCGTTAAGCTGTTGTTTTTGTTCGTCTGATTGCTCAGTTTCTTCAATCTCTATATTGTATTTTTGCGCTAAGTATTTTATAGCTTCTGGATACGAATAATGTTCGTGCTCCATTAAAAAAGAAATGGCATTTCCGCCTTTACCTGTACTAAAATCTTTCCAGATTTGCTTTACAGGAGAAACCATAAAAGAAGGTGATTTTTCGTCTGTAAACGGACTTAATCCTTTAAAATTACTTCCGGCTTTTTTTAATTGCACAAACTCACCAATCACTTCTTCTACTCTTGCAGTTTCAAAAACACGATCTATGGTTTCTTTGGATATCATAAAACAAAAATAGAAAAAAAGACCTCACAAAATTATCTTTTGCGAGGTCTTTTTTAGTTTAAAGTAATGAGATACTGAAACAAGTTCAGTATAACATACTATTTTAAGAAGCAACACTCAATTTCTTCAATGCTGTCTTTGTTAATTTATTTTCTGCGTACTCTTTTGTTACTTTAAATTCTTTTTCATCAGAACTTGGCATTTCGAACATTGCATCTGTAAAAATTGCTTCACATAAAGAACGTAAACCACGAGCTCCTAGCTTGTATTCAACTGCTTTTCCTACAATATACATTAACGCTTCTTCTTCTATTTCGAACGTAATATCATCCATAGAAAACAGCTTTGTGTATTGTTTGATGATTGAGTTTTTAGGCTCCGTTAAAATTGCTCTTAACGTCACAGCATCTAACGGGTTCATATAGCTTAATACTGGCAAACGACCAATAATTTCTGGAATCAGTCCAAAAGATTTTAAATCTGAAGGAATGATATATTGCAATAAGTTCTCTTCATCAATTTTTTCTTCTGATATAGACGCAGAATATCCAACAGCTTGCATATTTAAACGTTTGCTGATAATTCTATCGATTCCTGAAAAAGCTCCACCGGCAATAAATAAAATATCTTTGGTGTTAACTTCAATAAACTTCTGATCTGGATGTTTTCTTCCTCCTTTTGGAGCAACATTTACAACCGAACCTTCTAATAATTTTAACAATGCTTGCTGAACTCCTTCGCCAGAAACATCTCTAGTAATTGAAGGATTGTCTCCTTTACGGGCAATTTTATCAATTTCATCAATAAAGACAATTCCTCTTTCTGCTTTAGCTACATCGTAATCTGCGACTTGTAATAATCTACTTAAAATACTTTCTACATCTTCTCCAACATAACCTGCCTGAGTTAAAACTGTAGCATCTACAATAGAAAATGGTACATTTAACATTCTAGCAATCGTTTTTGCAACCAATGTTTTTCCTGTCCCTGTTTCTCCAACTAAAATGATATTACTTTTTTCGATTTCAACATCATCTTCTTCTGTTTTTGATTGCAACAATCTCTTATAATGATTGTAAACTGCAACAGACATCGACTTTTTAGTTTCTATTTGCCCAATAATGTATTGATCTAAAAATTCTTTAATTTCTAGTGGTTTTTTCAGCATTACATCCTTAGACAATCCGCCTGCATCCTTTTCTGTAACTTCCTCTTCTAAAATACCTGTTGCTTGTTCAATGCATTTGTCACAAATGTGCGCATCTATACCTGCAATTAATAAATTAGTTTCAGGTTTCTTACGTCCACAAAACGAACATTCTAAATTTTCTTCTTTCGACATTTTATCAGCTTTTACTATATGTAATTACGAGGAGAAATAACCAAATACTCTTTTTAATCAATAAAGAGATTGCTTCACTTCATTCGCAATGACATTAAATTTATTTTCTTTTTAAAATTTCATCAATCATACCATATTCTTTAGCTTCTGATGCAATCATCCAATAATCTCTATCAGAATCTGCATTTACTTTTTCTATGGTTTGTCCAGAATGATCTGCAATTATCTCATACAATTCATCCTTTAATTTTAAGATTTCTCTTGTTGTAATTTCTATATCTGATGCTTGTCCTTGTGCTCCACCTAAAGGTTGGTGAATCATAATTCTAGAATGCGGTAACGCAGAACGTTTTCCTTTTTCTCCAGCACACATCAACACTGCTCCCATAGAAGCTGCCATTCCTGTACAAATAGTTGCTACATCTGGTTTTATAAATTGCATGGTGTCATAAATCCCTAACCCTGCATAAACTCCTCCTCCAGGAGAATTGATATAAATAGAAATATCTTTTGATGCATCTACACTTTCTAAGAATAATAATTGTGCTTGAATAACATTAGCAACTTGATCGTTAATTCCTGTTCCAAGAAAGATAATTCTATCCATCATTAAACGAGAAAAAACATCCATTTGAGTAATATTCATTTGACGTTCTTCCATAATATATGGCGTTAAACTACTTGTTATTTTCCCTAAATGTGTACTGCTTATTCCGTGATGTTTTGTTGCGTATTTTTCGAACTCTTTTCCGTAATCCATTTCCTGATTATATTTTTAATGTTTGAATTGTAAATATAAGAACTATTTTCTTACTCTTTTGCTACAGTTGATAGCTGAAAAACTCCTTTATTTGGTAAAGGAGTTTTTGCTTTTTATTTTAATAAGACTCTGAAATAACTTCTCGACTCCGCTCGAGGTGACATTCTTTGTTCAGTTTTTACTTATAAACTTCTTTGATAAAGTCTTCGTATGAAACTTCTTTGGTCTTAAATGTGATGTTTTCTTTATAGAAAGTCAACAATTTATGAGAAATTAATTGCTCTTGCAAACGCTTTGCTTCATCCTTGTTTCCTAAGATTCTTGCAGCAATATCATCCAATTCTTTTTCTTCTGGATTCATATTACCAAATTGTGCCATTTGCGTTTTGATAAATCCTTTTGCATACTCTACCAATTCAGCATAATCTAATTTGATGTCGTTATCTTTCATAATCTTTCCCTCGATTAATTGATAACGTAATGCTTTTTCTGACTTTACATATTCTTCAGCAGCTTCCTCAGAAGACATTTCTTTTTCTCCTGCAGTTGCTAACCATTTTTGTAAGAATTCAGCTGGTAAATCAAATTTTGTTTTTTCTACTAAATACTCTGTCACCGAGTTTAATAATTGTTGATCACCTTGCGTTAAGAATTGCTTTTCTGCATCTTCTTTAATTCTATCTCTTAATTCAGATACAGATTTAACGCTTCCATCAGCAAATAATTTATCAAATAATTCTTGATCTAAATCTGCTAATTCTGTTACCGTAATTTCTTCAATAGTTAAAGAAACAGTAATATCCAATCCATGAATATCATCATGAGAAACTCCTAAGGCTTCTTGTAATTTATGCTCGTCGTTAAATAAGTTTTTAGTTTTTAGTTCTAAAACATCTCCAACTTTAGCACCAACAAAGTTTTTTAAGTTTGCTTTTCCTTTAATGTCTGCTAAAGAAATAGTTGCTTTTTTATTGATTTCTTTTTCTTCGTTTACAAAAGTTCCGGTTACGTTTGCTTTCTCTGTTGCTGTTTCTACAGCATTCATTTTTCCGTAACGAGATTGTAAATTCTCTACTTCTTTATCAATCAAAGCATCATCAGCAACGATATTATATTGTGTAATTTTCTTTTTTGCAGATAAATCTACCGTGAATTCTGGTGCAATTCCTAATTCAAATTCGAAAGAAAAAATTTCTGTATCCCAAGAAAAATTGTCTTGAACTCTAGGGATTGGATTCCCTAAAATATCTAACTTTTCTTCAGTTAAATATTTATTTAAAGATTCTTGTAGTAATTTATTTACCTCATCAATCATTATAGATTTTCCGTATTGTTTTTTTACCATTCCCATTGGCACATGCCCTTTTCTAAACCCTGGGATATCAGCTTTTTTACGGTAATCTTGTAAAACTTCAGCTACTTTTGTTTGATAATCTTCAGCAACAATATCTATTTTAACAACTGCATTTAATGCATCTACGTTTTCTTTTGTAATATTCATAAGAATCAATTATAAGCTTAAAAAATTGGCTGCAAAATTAGTGATTTTTACCAACTCTGCAAAGGTTTAAACAGTTCTATTTCAGTTAATTTAATTCTTTTTGTTTTTTGTCTTTTATCAACTTAAATAGAGCCGATCTAAAAATGGATAATAAAATACTAAACAATAATGCAGAGAAAAAACTCGACACTAAAAATCCGCCAACCAAATTAGCAGCTAGTAAAATTATGATTGCATTTATCACAAACAAAAACAAGCCTAGTGTTATTATTGTAGCTGGCAACGTAAAAAAGATTAAAAGCGGACGAACAAGCATATTTAATACGGCTATTGCGAACGCAACCCAAATTGCAGTAACATAATTTGCAACTTCTACTCCGGGTAAAATTGCAGCTAACACAAAAACAGCAATTGCCGTTAATAGCACTTTAATAAGAAAATTCATTTTTAACTGTTTTAATTTAAATGACTTGTACGAAAAGTAAGCCAAAGTTATTTTACTGATAAAAAGGCAGATAACCTTACGCTAAGTTATTAAAATTGAAACATTTTGTCAGTTTTTTAACGATAAGATTGTACTTTGCACTAAACTAATATTATGAAAAAAATAGTTAAGATTACACTTATTTGCTTTTTAGCTTTATCTATGACAGGTTGCGCAACTCTTCTTGGCGGCCCAGTTACTCAATACCAAAAAACAAAACCTGCGCCAGGGCAACCTCAAAGAGAAGTTAGAGTTTTAGCTTTAATTGCAGACATTATTTTATTTTTACCTGGAACCATTGTAGATTTTGCTACCGGAGCAATATACAGACCAAAGCAATAATATTTTTACTTTTAAAGTTTCAGAAAGCTTTCAACAGCATTTAAAAAATCTGTAGGGTTTTCGGCATGTAGCCAATGTCCTGCATTTTTTATCGTTACAATTTTATTGTTCGGGAAATGCGCATTAATTATTGATTCTTCATTCGAAGATATATAACTAGAATTTTCGCCTTTTAAGAATAAGGTTTCTCCTTCAAAAATGGTAAAAGAAGGCAAAGCAACACCAATTTCATCATTATTTTCTGTTAAAGAGTGTAGATTAAAACGAAAATCTAATTTTCCTTTTTCTTTCCAATAGATGTTTTGTGCTAAAAATTGACGAACTCCAATTTCTGGAATTTTTTCTGCAAGCTTTTCATCCACCAAAGCTCTTGTAGTTTGCTTTGTAAAGTCAATAGAATTTAATGCTTCTAAAATATCGTGATGATGTGGCGGATACATTCTTGGAGAAATATCTGCAATTATTAATTTATCTACCAATTCTGGATATTCTACCGCAAATAACATCGCTATTTTTCCGCCCATAGAATGACCCAAAAGATGTACTTTTTCTAATTGATGATGTTGAATGTAGTTGTTTAAATCTTCAACCATTAATTCATAATCAAACTCATCTGAATGAAAACTACGACCGTGATTTCTTTGATCTATTAAATGGACCTGAAAAGTATCTGATAATTTATTGCCAATCGATTTCCAGTTATCTCCATTACCAAAATAACCATGTAAAATCAACAATGGTCTTCCTTCTCCAATTATTCTAGAATGTAAAATATGCATGTTATTTTAGTCGATGTAAATACATATTCACTACATTTTCCAATCCTAAATATAAGGA
>JBLHOD010000071.1:0-6192 GCA_047622545.1 Polaribacter sp.
ACAAAGGAACAGTTGGAATTATTCCTGCTTTTACTAGAACTATTTGTGGTGATTGTAATAGAATTAGAATCACATCAATCGGGACATTTAAAAATTGTTTGTTTGACGATGGCGTTTTTAACCTAAGAGATTTTATACGTAACGGAGCAAGTAATGAGGATTTAAAAGAGCTCTTTTTAAAGTTGGTAAAAGAGAAGCCAGAAAACGGATTTATAGCAGAGGCAAACCGTAAAGACGGCGGTGCTTCAGAAAGTATGAGTACAATTGGAGGATAAAAAAGTTTATTAGTTTATCGTGTAACTGTTTAAACAATAGCTGAACAAATAAACGAATACACAATCTTTTTTAATGCTTTATTAACACCTAAATGTCATTCCCGAGAAATTGGGAATCCATAGAAACTATATAAATAGATTCCTGCCTTCGCAGGAATGACAAAGAATTATGATTTCAGTAGAGAACGCTTTACAAACAATACTAGATTCAGCCCAAGATTTTGGAGTTGAAGAAATTCCGTTTATACAATCTGTAGGTAGAATTTTAAAAGAAGATATTACAGCGGATAGAGATTTTCCTCCATTTGATAGAGTTTCTATGGATGGAATTTCAATTGATTATAATGAATTTAATTCTCGACTGCGTTCGAACAGACATTTGAGTTTTAAAATAGAAGGAATTCAAGCTGCTGGAAGTGCACAAATTTCGTTGCAAAACATAGAAAATTGTATTGAAGTAATGACAGGAGCTGTCTTGCCAAGCAATACAAATGCGGTTATTAGATATGAAGATGTAGAAATAATCGATGGCGTTGCTACAATTATACTTAATGCCATTAATGGTGGTCAGAATATTCATCAGAAGGGAAAAGATGGAAAAGCTGGAGATCTATTAATTCATAAAAACACTAAGATCTCAGCAGCAGAAATAGGCGTATTAGCAACAGTAGGAAAAGCGACTGTTAAAGTTGCGAAAATTCCGAAAGTGATGATTGTTTCTACAGGTGATGAATTGGTTGGCGTTGCCGAAATTCCGTTAGCGCATCAAATACGTAGATCTAATGTGTTTACCTTAGTTTCATTATTAGAAAAACTAAATATTCCTTCTGAAACAGCCCATATTACTGATGACAAACCGATTTTAAAAGAGAGAATTAAAACCTATTTACAAGAATTTGATGTATTGTTGTTTAGCGGTGCCGTAAGTAAAGGGAAATTCGATTTTTTACCCGAAGTTTTTGAAGAACTCGGTGTAGAAAAATTATTCCACACAGTAGCACAACGACCCGGAAAACCATTTTTCTTCGGACGCGAAGCGTCTTTAAGTATGAGTGAACAGAATGTTTATCAGAATGGAAAAAACAAAACAATTGTGTTTGGGTTTCCAGGAAATCCAATTTCTACGTTTGTCAATTGTTTGGCGTATTTTTATCCTTGGTATTACAAATCAGTTGGAGTAGAACAGCAAGAAGAAAATGCAATTCTAGAAGAAGATGTAATTTTTAAACCAAGTTTAACATACTTTTTACAGGTAAAATTGAGTTATAGATTCGGACATTTAATTGCGACTCCTTTAGCTGGAAATGGTTCTGGAGATTTAGCAAGTTTGGTACATACAGATGCATTTATTGAATTACCAGCAGAACAAATTGAGTTTAAAAAAGGAGCGGTTTTTCCGATAGTAAACTATCGGAGTTTTTAGTTTTTAATGTTTAGTTTTGAGTTAAAAATTGGTTATGAAAGAGAGTATTGTTCAAAAGAAGAGTTTTGAGTTTTCACTAAAAATAATTTCACTTTATAAAAAACTCCAACAAGAAAAAGAGTTTATAATTTCAAGACAACTCTTAAGGTGTGGAACATCAATAGGAGCTAATATTGAAGAAGCTTTAGCTGGACAAAGCAAAAGAGATTTTACAGCAAAGATGTCGATTTTTTCAAAAGAAGCAAGAGAAACTAAATACTGGTTACGGTTATTAAAACAAAGCGAATTAACGTCAATAGATGTAAATTCATTAATTTTGGACATTGGCGAATTAATACTAATATTAACATCCATTGTTAAAACGTCTCAACAGAATCTAAATAAAAACTAAACATTCAACACTAAAAACTATTTTAAATGGGTTTCTCCCACATAAATAAAAAAAATAACCCTAAAATGGTAAATGTTTCTGACAAAGCAATTACCAAAAGAACAGCAATTGCAAAAGCAAACATGTTTTTAGGTAAAGAAATTATTTCTCATTTTACCAATGACGAAATCATCACCAAAAAAGGACCTGTTTTTCAAACAGCAATTATTGCCGGAATACAAGCTGTAAAGAAAACATCAGAATTGATTCCGATGTGTCATCCATTATTAATTAATGGAGTAGACATTGACATTGAAATTGTAGATTCAGAAAACATTGAAGTGTTTTGTAAAGTAACTATTGAAGGAAAAACAGGTGTGGAAATGGAAGCTTTAACAGGAGCGAATATTGCATGTTTAACCATTTATGATATGTGTAAAAGTATTTCACAGAAAATGGTGATTAAAGAAGTGAAGTTGGTCGAAAAAACTGGAGGAAAATCAGATATTAGAAACTAAACGTCATTGCGAACCAAGAACGAGGAGGAATTTAGAATGAGGTTTCTCAATCGCTTAAAAAACTCATTTCGAAATGACAACAAAAGAGTAATACTTTGAAGAAACACATAAAACATACAAATTTAGAAAGAAGAGATAACGATACTTTTGCTCCAAATGAAATCGTATTATTAGGAACAAAATGTGGAATTATTTCTGAGCTAGTACAGCAAGTTTCTAAACAATTATCAAATTATAAATTGGCTTATTTTGATGCTTCACACGCAAAAGAAGTAGCAAAAAATACATTGTCAGAATATGTTTTTCATGACGAAGGAAACCTGCAAGTTACTACATTAGGGAACGTAAATAAATTTGCACAACGTTTGCAATTTGCTCAATTCGATTATGTGTTTATCAACGGAAATCATTATGAAGGATCGAAACAAGTTGTTTTTTTAGATCCAGAAAAAGAAGCATCTATCAACAAACGAATTCATCAAATATCTAATGTGCAATTTTTTATAAAGTTGACGAATGCCGTTGAACCATTTCAATCGTTAAAAGACAAATTTCCAAATTGGAAAGAGATTCCACAATATGAATTGTCAGATATTGAAAATATCACGAATCATATTTCTGAATTGATAAAAGAATCGATTCCGGATATAAACGGTTTGGTGTTGGTTGGTGGAAAAAGTACACGAATGGACGCTGATAAATCTCAGTTGAATTACTTCGGAAAACCACAAAAAGATCACGTAAAAGAATTATTAGAAAACCAGAAGTTGAAAACTTATTATTCGGTAAGAGATTTCTCGACGGAGTTTATCTTGAGCGAAGACGAAAGGCTCGAAATGACATCAGAAAACGAGAATGAAATTCCAGATTCGTTCTTAAACCTTGGTCCTTTTGGCGGAATTTGTTCTGCATTTCAAAAAGACCCAAATGTGGCTTGGCTAGTAATGGCAACAGATGTTCCTTTTGTAAATAATGAGTTAATTCAGTTGTTGTTAGATAAAAGAAATCCGAGTAAAGTTGCGACAGCAATAAAAGGAAAAAAGAAGGAGTTTGTAGAACCACTAATTACCATTTATGAGCCAAAAGCATATCCAATTTTGTTGCAGTATTTATCTCAAGGATATTCGTGTCCAAGAAAAGTACTCATCAATTCTGATGTAGAAATTATTGAAGTTGATGATGATTTGATACGAAACATCAACACTCAAGAAGAGTTTGAAATGGCGAAAAAAGAGATAAATAGATAATGTCATTCCTGCGCAGGCAGGAATCTCATTAAAAATATGTTTGTAAAAAATAGATTTCTGTTTTCACAGGAATGACAACAAGATACTGAAACACTGAAATAAATTCAGCATAAAATGAAACCAACAAAAAATCAACTTTTTAAACGTCAAATCACTTTACCTGAAATTGGTGAAATTGGTCAGCAAAAACTACAAAACGCTTCGGTTTTAGTAGTTGGTTGTGGAGGTTTAGGAAGTCCGATTGCTGTACATTTGGCATCAAGCGGAATTGGAAAACTTCATTTGGTGGATTTTGATACTATTGATATTTCGAATTTACATCGTCAAGTTTTTTACTCGCTTGAAGATGTTGGAAAATCAAAAGCAGAAACGCTAACTAATTTTATAAAAAAAAGAGCGCCTTTTACGAATGTTACTTTTAGGAATAAGCCTATTACAAAAGAAAATGTTTTTGAGTTGATTTCTGACGTTGATATTGTTGTAGACGGAACAGATTCTTTACCAACAAAATACTTGTTAAATGACGCTTGTGTGATAAAAAACAAACCATTAGTTTATGGTTCTTTGTACAAATTTGATGGCTATGTTGCTAGTTTTAATATTGTACAACAAGACGGAACCTATTCTGCAAATTTGCGTGATGCATTTCCTGAAATGGCAACTGATGTTCCAAATTGCGAGGAAGCAGGAACATTAAATGCTATTGTAAGTTTGATTGCTGCGCAACAAGTAAATGAAGTGTTGAAATTGGTAACAGGAATTGGAAAACCTCTAGCCGATGAATTATTGATTTATAATTCTCTTCAGAATTCGCAATTAAAAATGAAATTAACATCGTTAGATTCTTGTCATTCTGAGCGAAGTCGAAGAATCTCTCAGATTTTTGAAAACGAAACCTATTTTGATGCAAGTTGTGAAGTTCAAAATCCAGATTTGATCATCTCATCAGAAGAACTTAAGGAACTTTTTTCGGATACTGAGCGAAATAGAAGTGTAGAAATTATTTCTGTAATAGAAAATTTAAAAACACCTTTTCCGATTGATAAAACAATAACAATTGATACATTAAATAGTATACAAATTGAGCCTTTTAAAAAACAGGTGTTGGTTTGTGAAAAAGGAATTACAAGTTACAAAGCAACAAAATTATTGAAAGAGAAATTTCCAAAAGCGAACATTCTAAGTTTAGCTGGTGGAATAAATGACTATTAAATGAGAAATCCAATTCAATTTTACACCCAAGAAAAGTCAAAACTTGAGAGTGAATTAAAAAGTTTAAAAAAACAATTATTTAATATCAGCGCTTTTCGATTTGTTGTTTTTTTTACAACCATTTTTGGTATTTATTTCTTTTTTGGAAATGGATTAATCGTTTCTGTTGTTGCAATTGTAGGTTTTATAATTTTCGCTTTTTTGCTGGTTAAAAACGCAAAATCACAAATAGAAAAAGAGATTTTAATCTCTAAAATAAAAATTAATACTACAGAAATTGCAGTTCTAAACGGAGATTACAAAGATTTAAATCCAGGAAATGAATTTGTAGATCCGCATCATTTTTACAGCAACGATATTGACCTTTTTGGCAAAGGTTCATTTTTTCAATATTCTAATAGAACAGCCACAGAAGAAGGCGAACAAGCTTATGCAAACCTTTTAACAGAAAACAACATTGATCAAGTTAAAGAGAAGCAAAAAGCAGTTGTAGAACTTGCTAAAAAAGTAAAATGGAGACAACATTTTTCTGCAATTGGAGGTTTGGTTAAAGTGCAGTTTAGTTCTAAATCAATTTTGAATTATATAAAAAAATACGAATCAGTATTGCCAAACTATTTTAAGAATTTGGTAAAAGTATTTTCACCGATTTCGATTGCATTAATTTTATTAGTTAGTCTAAGCGTAGTCCCGTTTACAATTTTAGTTTTTTGGTTCTTTTTTGGGTTGCTAATTTCTGCTTCACAGATTAAAAAAACAAGTCATATTTACAATAAATCAAGTAAAGCAAAAGAAACATTTAAGCAATATTATCAATTATTATCAGCGATTGAAAATCAATCTTTTTCTTCAAAATTATTAATAGAAAATCAACAAAAACTACAATCAGAAAAAGAAAAAGCATCTGTTATTTTTCAAAAATTTTCTAGAATTTTAGATTCATTTGATCAACGAAATAATATTATTATCGCAGTTATTGGAAACGCGTTATTTCTTTGGGATATTCAGAATGCAGTTAAGGTAGAAAAATGGATTTCTAACTACAAACATACTGTTGAGAAATGGTTTGAAGTTGTTGCTTATTTTGATGCACAAAATTCTTTAGCCAATTTTAATTTTAATCATCCAACATTTGTTTTTCCAAATT
>JBLHOD010000072.1:0-6183 GCA_047622545.1 Polaribacter sp.
TAATGAATTCTGCAAATATTGCAATGCTATTAAGAGAAAGCACAGGAATTCAAATGCAACAAACTTCTGCAAATTCTGCAAACCAAAGTATCAGAATTCAAGGATTAGATGGAAGGTTTACTCAATTACTAAAAGATGGATTTCCTTTATTTGGAGGCTTTTCAAGCGGATTAAGTATTATGCAAATACCTCCATTAGATTTAAAACAAGTAGAAATAATTAAAGGAAGTTCTTCAACATTATATGGAGCTGGAGCAATTGCTGGTTTGGTGAATTTAATTTCTAAACAACCAAAATTAGAAAGAGAATTAACTCTTATGTTCGATAAAACTTCTAGAAACGGTAATACAGTTAATATATATTACAGCAAGAGAAATACAAAATACGGAATGTCTTTTTATAGTTCTGGTCATTTGCAAAAAGAAGCTGATGTTAATAATGATCATTTTTCTGATATACCAAAAGTTAAAAGTATCAATTTAAATCCGTCTTTTTATTATTATCCAAACGAGAAAGAGCAATGGAAAATTGGACTAAATGCATCTTACGAAGATAGAATAGGAGGTGATATAGACGCTATAAACAAAAACCCAAACCCAAAGCAGAACTTTTATGAAGAAAATATAACGAACAGATATGCTTTACAATTAACGTATAAAAATGAATTATCAGAAACTAAATCGTTCGGTGTTAAAAATAGTATAAGCTATTTTAAAAGAGATTTAACATTGCTTAATTATCAATTTTTAGGAAATCAAATAGCAACATTTACAGAAATAACTTACAATTTACTTAAGAAAGATTCAGACTGGGTTTTTGGCGCTAATTTAATTACAGAAAAGTTTACAGAAAAACCAAATTCTACTTTAGATAGAAGTTATCAGCAAGAAATTTTAGGAGGTTTTGTACAAGGTAGTTGGAATTTGAAAGAAAATATAATTTTAGAAACAGGGTTAAGAACAGATTATACAACAAATTACGGGTTGTTTGTTTTACCAAGAGTTTCTCTTTTTGTAAAATACAATGACGCTGTGTCTTCTAGGTTTGGTGGTGGTTTGGGGTATAAAATGCCAACAATTTTTACAGAAGAAGCTGAGTTGCGTTCATATCAAAATGTATTAGCGATAAAACCGAAAAATTTTAAAGCAGAGAATTCATTTGGTGTAAATGCTGATGTAAACTATAAAACATTAATTTTTAATGATAATGTTTCGGTTTCTTTTAATCAACTTTTCTTTTATACAAAATTAAAAAACACATTGATATTGGAGCAACAAGGAAACAATTATAAGTTTACGAATGCTTTAGACCCTTTAAATAGTTATGGATTTGAAACAAATTTAAAATTAAAATATAAAGATTTTGTGCTATTTACTAATTACGCATTTAATAATGTTAGTATAAATGATCAACAAAAAGTATTAACACCAAAACATAGCTTTGGAGGTGTTTTAATGTATGAAGTTCACGAGAAATGGAGAGTTGGTTATGAAGCATATTATAAAAGTTCTCAATTTAGAAATGATTTATCTATCACGCCAAATTATTGGACGATGGGTTTAATGGCAATGAGAACTTTTGATAAAGTAAGTGTGTATGCAAATTTTGAAAACTTTACAGATACAAAACAATCTAATTTTCAATCTATGATCCAGGCTCCACACAATAATCCGTCTTTTACAGATTTATGGGCACCAACAGATGGATTTGTCTTAAATGCTGGAATATTAATAAAATTATAAATTTATAATAATAAGGTAAAATTAATCAATACTGATTAAACTTTAAAAAATGGGGCATCATCATAATCACGGACATCATCATACTACAAAAAATATAAAAACCGCTTTTTTCTTAAACTTAGCGTTTACTATTGTAGAAATTATTGGTGGATTTTACACAAATAGTTTAGCAATTATGTCTGATGCAGTTCACGATTTAGGCGATAGTTTAAGTTTAGGAATGTCTTGGTATTTTCAAAAATTATCTAATAAAGACGCTAATAAAAAATACTCTTACGGTTATGGTAGGTTCTCTTTATTAGGAGCAATTATTAATTCTATTGTGTTAATTGTTGGTTCCTTTTTTATCATTTCAGCGGCAATTCCAAGAATTATCAATCCGGAAGAAGCAAATGCAACAGGAATGATGTGGCTTGCTATTTTAGGGATTATTGTAAATGGTGCAGCAGTTTTAAAATTAAAAAAAGGTTCGTCTATTAACGAACGCGTAGTTTCTTTACATTTATTAGAAGACGTTTTAGGTTGGTTTGCAGTATTAATTGCAAGTATTGTAATGCAATATTGGGATGTTCCAATTTTAGATCCAATATTATCATTAGTAATTGCTGGGTATGTTTTGTTTAATGTGTACAGAAATATTAAAGATGCTTTTAAAATTATTTTGCAAGGTGTGCCCAATGAAGTTTCTTCCGATGAAATAAAAAAACAAATTATTTCACACATTGATGAAGTAGAAAGTATTCATGATTGCCATATTTGGACGTTAGATGGAGAATATCATATTGCAACGATTCATATTGCTATAAGGAATAAAGAATTTAGTTGGCAAAAGTCTAAAGAAATAAAAGAAAAAATAAAGAAACTGTTGCATGATAATTTTAAATTAGAACATGTAACCTTAGAATTGGAATCTATTTCAGAAGATTGTGGTTATATAAATTGTAATTAAGAAAGCATTATTGTAAATTTGAACGAACTTAAAAATTATAAATTATGAGTAATCAACAATTAGATATTAAATTCCCAAAAGGAGGAATTTTCTTTATAGTAATTGCTGTTATAGCAGTTATAATAATTTCTAAATCTGCAGTAACAATTGGTTCTGGAGAAAGAGGAGTTTTATATAAATGGATTGGTGGGGTTGTAACCGATGAAGCTCCATTAGACGAAGGTTTTAATTTAGTAATGCCTTGGAATAAAGTATTTAAATATAATGTTAGACAGCAAGAGTTGTTTGAAAAAGAGATGGCTGTGCTGTCTTCTAATGGATTAGAAATTAAATTAGATGCTTCTGTACTATATCAAGCAACAACAAACACAGTTGCTTTATTACATCAAACTAGGGGAGAGAATTATTTACGAAGTGTAATTATTCCGGCAATTCGTTCTGCAACTAGAAGTGTAGTTGGTAGATATACACCAGAACAATTGTATTCTACAAAACGTGATGCTATCCAGACAGAAATTTTTGAAGAGACAAAGAAAATTTTAGCGCCACAATACATTCAATTAAATGCTGTTTTGGTTAGGGATGTAACGTTACCACCAACAATTAAACAAGCAATTGAGCGTAAGTTAAAACAAGAGCAAGAGTCGTTGGAATACGAGTTTAGATTAGTTACTGCTCAAAAAGAGGCTGAGAAGCAAATTATTGAAGCGAAAGGTAAAGCAGACGCAAATAAAATTTTAAGTGCTTCTATAACAGATAAAATTTTACAGGATAAAGGAATTGAAGCTACAATTAAGTTAGCGCAATCACCAAACAGTAAAGTTATTGTTATTGGATCAGGAAAAGATGGTTTACCAATTATACTTGGAAACCAATAATTTTTTGCTAAGTTGATAATTTAATTAACACTTTTGTATTGAATTATCAGTAGTTGTTATTATTTATTAAAAATTTAAAAATCAGTCTTTTAAGGCTGATTTTTTTATTTATTAAATATGTGTTAAATACTGTTATTAAGTGTAACTAATCTAGTTTTCTGTCGTCATATATGTGTAAATAAATTGAAATAAAAAATATTCAAAAAACATAAAAATGACAACAAATAATAATTTAAAGGAAGAAAAAAAGAACAACCAAGTAAGTAGTTTTAATTCAAAGAGAGTTTCTTGGAATAGCAAAAGAAAGCATAACTATAGATACATTACATCTGTATTTTAGTTAAAGTAATTAGTTAGTTTTTAATAGTTGATAAAAGGGTTGCAAATTTAAATTTGCAACCCTTTTTGAATTAAAATCATTTTGGACAGAATTTTAATCTCAAAACTCTAGAATTAATTAAAAATAATTATAAAAAACACGAATTATCAGTTTCCTAAGAAAATCAATAATTGCTTGTCAAATTGATAAAGAATTGATGATTTTATAATCAAGCTGTAAATGAAAGTAATCAAACAATAAGAGTTTGAAAATCAAATTCTTAAGATATCTTGTTTTATTTCTTAAAGATGTGTTAAATACCAGTTTTAAGTGTAACGAATCAGGTTTTTTGTCGTCTTATAAGTGTAAGAAAATTGAAAACAAAAACATTCAAAATATAAAAAAATGACAACAAATAACAATTTAAAAGAAGAAAAAAAGAACAACCAAGTAAGTAGTTTTAATTCAAAGAGAGTTTCTTGGAATAGTAAAAGAAAACATAACTATAAATACATCACTTCTGTATTTTAGTTATAACGAAATTAGTTAGTTTTTAATAGTTGATAAAAGGGTTACAAATTTAATTTGTAATCCTTTTTGAATTTTAATTCTTTCTTCTTGCTGGTAAAACGTCTCGTTCTATTTTACCATTCTTTATGGCTTTGTAATTCTCGTAACAATCTAGCACAGCTTCAATCATTTGTAGATCACTTGCTTTTTTAATAAAGTAATCAGAATAGTTACAATCTACTAACAATTTACTGAGTTCTTGTTTGTCCATTTGCAAATATTCCATCATCACTTCTCTATCAAATTTTCCACTAAGCATTTTACGTAAATTATCTACTTCCTTTAATTTTTGAAGTTTTTTAAGTTGCTTTGGTTTTTTTCCGAACAGATTATAGAGGAAATCTACCGGCTGAAACAATGCTGCAACAGGAGAGTTTAATGTTTGAGAAGCAGATTTACCCACTTCATACGTTTGTGGTAAACCATTAATACGTATTCTTGTAAACCGATCCTTAGGTACCTGTTTTACATCAATTTCTAAAACTCCAATTAGTTTAGTAGATCGAATAACAACTTCTTTAATTCTATTGTCTTTCTCTAATAAAGCAATTACCAATTCATTTCCTTTAAGTAAATCATTGGTAACTTTTAATTTTATAGACTGAAACCCTAAATACGAAACTAAAATGGTATCATTTGCTTTTGTGGTAATTTCAAAAAAACCTTTTTCATTGGTAATAGTACCAACAACAGAGTTTAAATTTAAAATATGAGCTGCACTTAAGCCTTTGTTATCTTCTGCGTTAACAATCTGACCTTTTAATTTTGTATTTGTCTGTGAAT
This sequence comes from Polaribacter sp., assembly GCA_047622545.1. Lineage (GTDB taxonomy): Bacteria > Bacteroidota > Bacteroidia > Flavobacteriales > Flavobacteriaceae > Polaribacter. The sequence goes on from JBLHOD010000072.1 coordinate 5,242, forward strand.
ATCCCAAGAATGAGATTCCTACAAATAAAAGAAGTAGTATATTTTTTTGCATATTACAAAAGTACTAATAAAAGTATGTTGAGTTGTTAATTTTTTGTAAAATAAAGAAGTGATTTGTGCACGTAACAGGACTTGAACCTGCACATCCGTAAGAATACAAGCCCCTCAAGCCTGCGCGTCTACCAATTCCGCCATACGTGCAATATAATTTAAATAAAAAAAGTTAAGCAGAGCTTAACTTTTTTAGTGACCGGGCTGGGGCTCGAACCCAGGACCCTCTCCTTAAAAGGGAGATGCTCTACCAACTGAGCTACCAGGTCTTGCTTTATTATAAGCGACTGCAAATATACTACCTATTGTTTAAAAAATAAAAGAATTGTTGCATAAATTTATCGATATTTGTGATGTTATAATTATAGAAGATGGAAATAGTTTTATTGGGGTATATGGGAAGTGGAAAATCTACTATTGGCAGGTTTGTATCTGATAAGATGAATGTAACTTTTATAGATTTAGATGCTTATATAGAGGAGAAAGAAAACATGTCTATTTCCCAACTATTTTCTACAAAAGGAGAAATTTATTTTAGAAAACAAGAAGGAATTTATTTAAAAGAAATAATAGACACTAAATCTAATTATATATTAGCTCTTGGTGGGGGAACACCTTGTTACGGAACCAATATGCAACTAATTAGTAATACTATAAGTTTTTATTTAAAATCAAGCATTCCTTTTTTAGCTGAAAGACTAAAAAAAGGAAAAAAAAAACGCCCTTTAATTGCAAATTTAAATGATGAACAATTGCTGGAGTATATAGGGAAACATTTGTTTGAACGAGCTCCTTTTTATGAGGAATCTAATTATAAAGTTTTGGTAGATAATAAATCTATCGAAGAAATTTATAGCGACATCTCGGTGCAATTACATTAAATAAGCAATC
>JBLHOD010000073.1:0-6182 GCA_047622545.1 Polaribacter sp.
ATTGAAACTCCAAAAATTGGAAGAAAATTACCAGATACTTTATCAGAAAATGAAATAAATGACTTGATAAACGCTATTGATTTAAGTCATCCGCAAGGAGAACGCAATAGAACTATTTTAGAAACAATTTATAGTTGTGGATTAAGAGTAAGTGAAGTTGTTTCGCTAAAAATTTCTGATTTATTTTTTGAAGAAGGCTTTGTAAAAGTACTCGGAAAAGGAAACAAAGAACGTTATACTCCAATAAATTACAATACTCAGAAATATATTCTTTTTTATATAAAAGACATTAGAAGTCATATTTCACCCCAAAAAGGATATGAAGACACGTTGTTTTTAAATAGACGCGGAAAAGGGTTATCCCGTCAAATGATTTTTATGATTATTAAAAATCTTGCAATAAAAATCAATTTGAATAAAAAAATTGGTCCACACACATTACGTCATTCTTTTGCTACACATTTATTAGAAGGCGGAGCAGATCTAAGAGCAATACAACAAATGCTTGGACACGAAAGTATTACAACTACAGAGATTTACGTTCATTTAGATAAAACGTTTTTAAAAAATGTGGTAGAAAAATACCACCCAAGAAACTAAACATTTTTCACAAAAAAAGATTCCCACTTTCGCGGGAATCAGAATATTCTACTATTATTTAATTAAGGTCTATTACTTCGCTACATTTACAGCTCTAGTTTCTCTAATCACCGTAACTTTAACCTGACCGGGATATGTCATATCATTTTGAATTTTCTGTGAAATTCCAAATGATAATTCAGCAGCCTTTTCATCACTTACTTTGGTGCTTTCCACCATAACTCTTAGTTCTCTACCAGCTTGAATTGCATACGCTTTTTGTACACCGTTAAATCCGAAAGCAATTTCTTCTAAATCTTTTAAACGTTGTATGTATGAATCTAAAACTTGCCTTCTTGCTCCTGGTCTAGCTCCTGATATTGCATCACAAACCTGAACAATTGGAGAAAGTAAACTTTTCATTTCTATTTCATCATGATGCGCTCCAATAGCATTACAAACTTCAGCATTTTCTCCATATTTCTCAGCCCATTCCATTCCTAGTAAAGCATGTGGTAGTTCGCTTTCTGCATCTGGCACTTTTCCAATATCATGTAATAAACCAGCACGTTTTGCCATTTTAGCATTTAAGCCCATTTCTGCAGCCATAATTCCACATAAATTTGCAACTTCTCTTGAGTGTTGTAATAAATTTTGTCCGTAAGAAGAACGGTATTTCATACGTCCAATAGTTTTAATCAACTCTGGATGCAATCCACTTATTCCTAAATCGATAACGGTACGTTTACCAACTTCAATAATTTCTTGTGTAATTTGATTTTCTGTCTTTTTTACAACTTCTTCAATTCTCGCTGGATGTATTCTTCCGTCGGTAACTAATTTGTGTAAAGACAATCGTGCAATCTCTCTTCTAACCGGATCAAAACAAGATAAAATAATTGCTTCTGGAGTGTCATCTACAATAATTTCTACACCTGTAGCAGCCTCAATCGCTCTAATATTTCTTCCTTCTCTACCAATAATTCTACCTTTTACATCATCAGATTCTAAGTTAAAAACTGAAACACAATTTTCAACTGCTTGTTCTACTCCAACTCTTTGAATAGTACTTAAAACAACTTTTCTAGCGTCCTGTTCTGCTGTTAGTTTCGCTTCTTCAATTGATTTCTGAATAAAAGACATTGCATCAGATTTAGCCTCTTCTTTTAGTGTGCTAACTAATTCTTTTTTAGCTTCCTCTGCGGATAAACCTGAAATTTGCTCAAGCATATCAACCTGTCTATGATGCATCTTATTTAAGTCACTTTCTTTCTTTTCTAAAAAGTCTAACTTATGTGTAAAATCGGCTTCTTTTTGTTCTAAAGAATTGTTTAATCTTTTCGTTTTATCAACCTCTGAAGCTATTTGAGATTCCCTATCACGAATTCTCTTTTCTACTTCAGACATTTTCTTTTCTCTTGTCAATATTACTTTTTCATGCTCAGATTTAAGTTCAATAAACTTTTCTTTTGCTTGTAATATTTTGTCCTTCTTTAGAGATTCTGCATCCGCTTTTGCTTCTTTAAGAATAGCTGATGCTTCTTTTCTTGTATTATTTAAAAGTCTCTTTCCTTTCGATTTTTCTATTGCTTTTGCAATAATAAACCCTATAACTGCTCCGACTACACTAAGTGCAAAAGGAAGTATCATTCCATCCATAATTTTCTATTTATATATAAAAAAAAGCCTACATCAGTTGTTTTTTTAAACTCCATTATGGCATTTATAGGACTAACTAATTGATCAAGGATCCATCTAAAATGGCTTGCTTTTACAATTAAGACTCATCCTTCATAATTGAATAGTGTTGAGTTTAATAAACTTATACTAACGTAGGCAGTGTATTTTAATGAACTTATCCTAAATGAGATTGTAACATTTCATTTAGTTTATTTATTTTTTCTAATGCTTTATCTGAATTGTCCTTTTTATCAATTGACGAAATTTCTACTTGTGATGCAAAACGCAATGCGCACATTGCCAAGACATCTTGTTTATCATTAACAGCATAATTTTGTTCGTATAAAGAAATTAAGTGATTAATGTTAGCTGCTGCCTTTCTCATACCTTCTTCTTCTTGAGTGTTTTTAACACTTAAAGGGTATGTTCTACCTGCAATTACAACATTAATTTTTAATTTACCTGACACTGTTAATGAACTTTTTTATTCACTTAATTGAACAATACATTTATCTATTTCTCGAATTAAAGCATTTATTTTGAGTTTTGTTTCTCTTGTACTATTGTTACTGCCATCAATAGTTTTTGCAATTTTAAGAAGCTCATGTTTTTTATTTTGAGCCGCTATTGTTTGCTGATTCATGTTTAATTGAAGTTGTAATTTACCTGCATTTTCAAGAAGAATTTCATTTTCTTCTTTTAAAAATTCATAATTAGCTAAAAGTGTTTTTAACTTATCTTCTAGTAAATGAATTGCCTCTAATGTTTTACTCATCAATTTTTGAATCGAAACTATTACAACAAAGTTAACATTCTGAAACCTAAAACACAAAAAAATACACTCTTTTTAAATATTAATTTATAAACAGCTGTTAATTAGGGTTCTAAAATTTTGGCTTTTATCTGCCTTAATTTTTCACTATTTTAGCTAAAAATAGACATTTGAGAACATTCATAATTTCAGCACTACTCTTTTCTACCTCAATATCTTTCGGACAAAAAAAATACCCAATGAAAGATTTTAGAAACCCTTTAGATATTAACACTGTTTTGGCGGGTACATTTGGTGAGCTTAGAGGCAATCATTTTCATGCAGGATTAGACATTAAAACTAACGGAAAAGAAGGCTTAAAAGTGTTTGCAGTTGATGATGGATATGTTTCTAGAATTAAAGTAGCACTTTGGGGATATGGAAAAGTAATTTATATAACACATCCAAACGGCTATACAACTGTTTACGCCCATTTAAGTAAGTTTGGCAACGGAATTGAAGAGTATGTAAAATCAATTCAATATAAAAAAGAGAGTTTTGAAACTGGAAATATTTTTCCTGAAAAAGGAAAAATTGCTATAAAAAAAGGACAAGTAATTGCATATTCCGGAAGCACTGGCGGATATGTTGCTCCGCATTTGCATTACGAAATTAGAGATACAAAAACGGCAAAAATTATCAATCCATTATTATTTGGAGTAAAAGTAAAAGACACAATTGCACCAAAAATAAAAGGCTTGTTTGTATATCCTTTAGTAGATTCTTCTCGAGTTAATCAATCTATAAAAAAATCTTTATTAGCATTTAAATCTGTTGGAAACAATGCGTATACAACAAACAGAATAACAGCAAATGGACCAATTGGCTTTGGCGTTCAAGTAACTGATCAATTAAATGGTGCGTATAATAAAAACGGAATTTACAGCTTAGAAATGATCGTAAATGGACATAAAGTATATCATCATGTGCTTGAAACTTTTTCGTTTGCTGAAAGTAAATACATCAATCTTTTAATAGATTATGAAAATTATGCTCGTTTTAAAAATAGATTCCAGAAAACTTTTAAAGTGAAAGATAATAAATTAAAAATTTATAAAGAGTTACTTAATGATGGATTTGTAAATATAAAAACTGGTTTTGATTATCGAGTAGAAATTATTGCGTCAGATTTTGAAGGCAATAAAACGACCATTAGAGTTCCTGTAAAAGGAGTACAAAGTAATGCTGTTTTTAGACAAGCAAAAGACACAACTGCATATAAAATTACAGCTAATGAATTCAATAAATTTGAGCAAAATGGTGTTATTATTGCGTTTCCTAAAAACACTTTTTACAACAATCTCTATTTAGATTTTAAGGTTGAAAACAACATCGCTAAAATACACAAACCCACAATCCCCTTAGATAAAAACTACACCTTAACTTTTGATGTTTCTAAGTACTCAGAAAATGAAAAAGAGCAACTATATATTTCGAATATTAATAATAAAAAATATCCTTCTTATCAAAATACTAGAAAGAAAGACAATACCTTCTTCACTACAACAAAAACTTTAGGTAATTACACATTACTTTCTGATAAACAGAAACCTACTGTTTTATTAAATAGTTTTAAAAACGGACAATGGATTACAAAACATAGTAAAATAGTTGTAAAAATTGAAGATAAAAAATCAGGAATAAATTCATATAGAGCAACCATAGATGGTGAATGGATTTTAATGGAATACAACTTAAAAAAGAAGCAATTAGTATATCAATTTAAAGATAAAAAATTAGTCGGCACAAAACATCTATTAGAAGTTGAAGTAGAAGATAATGTTGGAAATACGAATTCGCTTAGTGCAACGTTCTATAAAAAAGAATAAATTAGCCTTTTAAAGAAAAACACCTAAGTGAAAAAATTGTTCCTTTTTATTTTAATCATTCCTTTTTCGCTTCTTGCGCAAAACACAACAACCTTAAAAGGGGTTGTTACAAACAAACAGAATTCACCAATTAAAGATGTTGCCGTTTCTTATTTAAATAACGGAACTGCAACAGATGCAAAAGGGTATTACGAATTAACAATTCCTATTAGAAAAACCATAAAAGTTGTATTTAGCCATGTTTCTTATCTAACACACACCAAAAAAATAACTTTAAGAAGTAAAAGAACACTTACCTACTCACCTATTCTAATCTCATTAAACAAAGAACTAAACGAAGTTGTTATAAAAAACAATAACAATTCTGCGAAAGGAATCAAAACAATTGATGTTGCAAAGGTAAAACGTTTGCCTGGTGTTAATGCTGGTGTAGAAAATTTATTAATGACGATGCCTGGCGTAAATAACAACAATGAATTAAGTACACAATATAATGTTAGAGGCGGAAATTTTGATGAAAACCTCGTTTATGTAAACGGAATTGAAGTTTACAGACCCTTTCTTGTTCGCTCTGGACAACAAGAAGGCTTGAGTTTTATCAATTCAGAAATGGTGCAAAATATTCATTTTTCTGCTGGTGGATTTCAAGCAAAATATGGAGATAAACTTTCATCAGTTTTAGATATTACCTATAGAAAGCCAACAACATTTAAAACAAAAGTAGAGTTAAGTTTGGTTGGCGGAAGCGCAACCATAGAAGGACAAACTAAAAATAAAAAAGGAAGTGCTATTGTTGGTTTACGTCACAGAAACAACAGTTTATTTGTAAATAGCAAACAAATTGAAACCAATTACAAACCTAGTTTTACAGACATACAAGCCTACGCAAGTTATCAGATAAACGATAAATTAAATGTAGATTTTTTAGGAAATTTTTCTCTAAACAACTATAACTATACTCCTATTTCTCGTAAAACTCGTTTCGGGACGTTGGTAGATCCTATTGAATTAATTGTGTTTTATAGCGGACAAGAAAAAGACAAATACATTACTAGCTTTGGCGCTTTTAAAGCGGATTACAAACTCAACGAAGAAATTACACTAAACGCTACTGCATCTTTATACAATACGCAAGAAGAAGAATATTTCGATATTTTGGCTTCATATAATTTAGGTGAAGTTGATAGTAATTTAGGTTCAGAGAATTTTGGTGAAGTTGAATTTTCTACAGGAATTGGCTCGCAATTAAATCATGCGAGAAACGATTTAGATGCGCTAATTAC
>JBLHOD010000074.1:0-6124 GCA_047622545.1 Polaribacter sp.
ACATTTTCTAAAATAGCTCCTTTTTTAATTGCATGAAAAATATCTGGTTCTGTCTCTTCTGTTAAATCTATAACTTTTGCGTAACAACCTCCTTCAAAATTAAAAACAGTATTTTCTTTTGTCCATCCATGTTCATCATCTCCAATTAACTTTCTATCTGGGTCTGCAGATAAGGTTGTTTTTCCAGTACCAGAAAGCCCAAAGAAAATTGCTGTATCTCCATCTTTACCAACATTTGCAGAACAGTGCATTGGTAATGTATTTTTAAATACAGGTAAAATAAAATTCAATGCAGAAAAAATACCTTTTTTAATTTCACCTGTATAACCAGTTCCACCAATTAAAACTATCTTTTTTGTGAAGTTTAGAATTGCGAAATTATGTTGTCTTGTACCGTCTATTTCTGGGTTCGCCATAAAACCTGGCGCATTAATTACAGTCCATTCTGGTGAAAAAGTTTTTAATTCTTCAGCTGAAGGTCTTAAAAACATATTATGGGCGAACATATTAGTCCAAGGATGCTCATTTACCGAACGAACATTTAACCTATAATTTTGATCTGCACAAACACAACTATCTCTAACAAAAACTTCTTTATTAGATAAGTAATTTGTTACTTTATCGTATAATTTATCAAATTTTTCAGAGTCAAATGGGATATTAACATTGCCCCACCAAACTTCATCTTTTGTAATATCGTCTTTTACTATAAATCGGTCTTTTGGCGACCTTCCAGTAAACTCTCCTGTGTTAACTGCTAAAGCTCCAGATGAAGCTTCAACTCCTTGTTCTTTTTCAATAGTTGCAGCATGTAATTCATCAGAAGTTAAATTGTAATGAGTTGTTGCATTTTTAATTCCTAAACGATCTAGTGAAATCGATTTTGAATCTAGATTTACCATGTTTAAATTTTAAGTTATTTCTTTAGTTGTGTTAAATAATAAGCAACAAAAATACAGATTATTTTTACAATGGTTTATCCTTTTCAAATATTTATCAACTAATTAATGTTCATTTCTTTTTGCAAAATTAATTGCCATAAGCAACCAGCCTAACATTAAAAGCAAACCTCCTAAGGGCGTAATGAACCATATGCTCTTAGCAGAAATACCTATTAATTGAATTGCATAAATTGAGCCTGAAAAGAACAAAATTCCTATAAAAAACAACCAACTTATGCTGTTTTTTTGTTTTGTAGTAAAACCTTGATATGTATTTACAAACAACAATACAATAATATGATACATTTGATAGCGAACTGCGGTTTCAAAACTATCCATTCCTTCTATTGTTAATGTTTTTGACAATGCGTGTGCTCCAAAAGCTCCTAAAATTATAGTGATGACTCCTAATACCGAGGTTAATGTTAAATTTTTGTTCATTTCTTTGATTTTTGTTTTATTTTAAACTTTTACCTAATGAATTTTGTATTTTAGCTAAACAGACCTTACATATTCATAATCGTAAAATTAGTTATAAAATAATAAAAATGAGAAACATATTAATTATTGGAGCTGGTAAATCTAGCTCTTCACTTATAAAATATTTACTAGATAAATCTTCTGAAGAAAATTTACACATAACAATTGGAGATATTTCTATAGAAGACATCAATCAACGTATACAGAAACATCAAAATTTAACTGTAACTCAACTAGATGTTTTTAATAAAACTGATAGAGAAACCGCAATAAAAAAAGCAGATATTGTTATTTCAATGTTACCTGCAAGATTTCATTTAGAAGTTGCAAAAGATTGTGTGCGTTTTAAAAAGAACATGGTAACCGCTTCTTATATTTCTGATGAAATGAAAGCTTTAGATGCTGATGTTAAAAAGAACGGCTTGGTTTTTATGAATGAAATTGGTGTTGATCCAGGAATTGATCACATGAGCGCAATGCAAGTCATCGATAAAATTCATGCAAAAGGTGGCAAGATGTTATTGTTTGAATCTTTTACTGGCGGATTAGTTGCTCCAGAAAGCGATAACAATTTATGGAATTATAAATTTACTTGGAACCCAAGAAATGTTGTAACTGCTGGTCAAGGTGATGCTGCAATGTTTATTCAAGAAGGAACTTACAAATACATTCCGTATGTTAAATTATTTAGAAGAACAGAATTTTTACAAATAAACGGTAGCGGTAAATTTGAAGCGTACGCAAATAGAGATTCTTTAAAATATAGATCTATTTATGGTTTGGAAGATATCCCAACAATGTATAGAGGAACAATTAGAAAAGTTGGTTTTTCTAGAGCTTGGAATATTTTTATTCAATTAGGAATGACGGACGACACCTATACAATTGAAGGTTCTGAAAACATGAGTTATCGTGATTTCACCAATTTATTTTTAGCGTATAGCCCATCAGATTCTGTAGAATTAAAACTGCGTTCGTATGTAAAAATTGACCAAGATGATATTATGTGGGAGAAATTAATTGAGTTAGATATTTTTAACCCAACTAAAAAAATCGGCTTAAAAAATGCAACTCCTGCTCAAATGTTACAAAAAATATTATTAGATAAATGGACACTTTCTGAAGATGATAAAGATATGATTGTGATGCACCATAAATTTGGGTACGAATTAAATGGCAAAAAACAACAAATAGAAAGTAGCATGGTTATTCTTGGCGAAAACCAAACCTATACTGCAATGGCAAAAACTGTTGGTTTTCCTGTTGCAATTGCTGCTATAAAAATATTAAACGGAGAAATAAAGACTCCTGGTGTTTTAATACCAATTTCTAAAGAAGTGTATGAACCAATTTTAAAAGAATTAGAAAGTCACGGTGTTTCTTTTATAGAGAAAGAAACTCCTTATTTGGGTTATAATCCAGAAAATGTGATCGGATAAAAAAAAAGAAGTCCTAAAATGTGGTTTTGTTATTTTTCAAAGCCACATTTTTTATTTTAAATCATTACATTTTTAAATAAAAATCTTTGGTAAGATTGATGTATTCTTCTGTGTAATGATGCCTTGAAATTTCAATTATCAATTCTTCTTCTTCAAATTCTCTTTCATTAAAAGAAAAACACAATAAACTTCTTTTGATTTCTGAAATTGCAGTTCCTTTTAAACGACAAACTCTGTTGAGAAACAACTTATTTTGATTTGCAATTTTTATAAAACGCTCTTCTTCTTTAAACGGAATAATTACAGAGAATTCACCAGAATCAGAAAGTAATTTTGATACTCCAGTAATTAAATTATCAAATGATAATGAGGATGTAAATCTCGCTTTATTCCTAGCTTTATCTTCAGTTTCAAAAGTATCAGAATAAAATGGCGGATTAGAAATAATGACATCATATTTTTCTTCTTCGACTGACATTTCGTTCACCAAATCTTCAAAAGACGAATTGTAACAAAACAATCTATCCGACCAATCGCTTAACTCAAAATTACCTACACATTGTTCGTAAGCATTTTCATCAACTTCAATAGCATCAATTGTGTTTGCATCAGAACGTTGCGCCAACATTAACGCAATAATTCCTGTTCCTGCACCAACATCTAAAATACTATCAGGATAACTCCCTAAAGAACACCAAGCACCAAGTAGAACCGCATCAGTTCCAACTTTCATTGCAGTTGTATCCTGATGAACTACAAATTCTTTAAATTGAAATGGTTTTGAATTATTAATGGGTTCTAGTTATTTTTGCAGAGAGGAAGGGATTCGAACCCTCGATACGTTGCCGCATACACACTTTCCAGGCGTGCGCCTTCGACCACTCGGCCACCTCTCTATTAAAATGCTGAACTTGTTTCAGAATCTTATTATAATTAATTATCTAAATACAATTCGATCAATCCTTTTGGTGTTTCAACCTCAATCACTTTGTTTTTTCTATCTACTTTTTTGATAAAGTCATCAATCATTGGGATAAAAACTTCTTTATCTCCATTAGAAATTTCAAATAAAGGTTGTGCAGTTTTATCGTTTATACCTTCAATAGTTCCAACCATTCCATAGTTGATATCAACCGCTTTAAAACCAATAATTTCATGGAAATAAAATTTATCACCAGATAGCTTAGGCAATAAATCTAAAGGCAAATACACATCGGCTTTTAAAATACCATCAGCTTCTTCTTCGGTATATAAATCTTCGAACTGAACACGTAATTGATTTCCTTTTTGAAGCAAACTTTTTTCAATAAAAAATGGAATCAGATTATTGCCTAAATCGACAAAAATTGATTCCATTTCTTGATATAATTCAGGTTCATCGGTATCTAATTTGATAACCACTTCACCTTTAAAACTATGTTTTCTAACGATTTTGCCTAAATAAAAACAATCTTCTTTACGCATCTCGTTAAAATTGAATTACTCTGCAGTTTTCTCTTCAGTAGTTTCTTCTCTAGCAGTAGCAGTTTCTTCTGTAGCAGCTTCTTCAACAACTTCTTCAACAACTTCTTCTGATGCAGCTTCTTCAACAACTTCTTCAGTTGTAGCTTCTGCAGCAACTTTTTCTGCTTCTAACGCAGCTTCAGCAGCTTCTTTCTCTGCAACAATTGCAGCTTCAGCTTCTTTTGCAGCATTCGTACGTGCTTCGTTTACAGCTTTTTCCGCAGCCAATGCAGCAGCTTTTGCTTCTGATTGCTCTTTAGTTAAACCATCTTTCTTAGCAGTAATTCTTCCAGCTTTTTCTTCTAACCAAGCAGCAAATTTTGCTTCTGCTTGCTCTTCAGTTAAAGCTCCTTTACGAACTCCACCAGCTAAATGATTTTTTAACATCACACCTTTGTAAGATAAAATTGCTCTCGCAGTATCTGTAGGTTGTGCTCCGTTTTGTAACCATTTTACAGCTCCATCAACATCTAATTCAATAATTGCTGGATTTACATTAGGATTGTAAGTTCCTAATTTTTCTAAGAATTTACCATCTCTTTTTGCACGAGCATCAGCTGCTACGATTGAATAAAATGGTTTTCCTTTTTTACCGTGTCTTTGTAATCTAATTTTTACTGACATACTTTTGTTAATTTCTAAAAGGTTCTCGACCTTAATTATTAATAATCTTATTATCTCGTAATAAGCGGATGCAAAAATACAAAACCTTTTTTAAACTAAAACGCTAATTATCAATATTTTTTATGGCGTTCGAGCAGGCTTTCACTACTCGCTTTTTTTCGTGCCTCAAAAAGAGCTCAAATAGGAGCCTGTCTTGAGCGAAGTCGAAAGGTTCAATACTTAACGCAAGCATTCAAAAACAATCAACAATCGTTAATAACTTCCACAGAAAAATCCTACAAAAAAATGTAAATTTACAATCTGTTTATACAACTAAACGCATCAACAAATAAACACTTTTCATGTACTTAATTTTTGATACCGAAACTACTGGTTTACCAAAAAGCTGGAATGCTCCAATTACCGACACAGGTAATTGGCCAAGATGTATTCAGATTGCTTGGCAGCTGCATGATGAATTCGGAAACTTGATTGAACACAGCGATTTTCTGATTCGACCAGATGGATTTAACATTCCTTACGACGCAGAAAGAATTCATGGAATTTCTACAGATTTAGCACAAGAACAAGGAATTTCTTTAGAAGAAAGTTTACAGTTATTTAATGAAGCTTTACAAAAAACTAAATTTATTGTAGGACAAAATATTGGTTTTGATATCAATATTATGGGGTGTGAATTTCACCGTTTGGGCGTTGAAAACAACCTGACTAAATTACCTTTATTAGATACGTGTACTGAAAAGACAGCTTTGATGTGTCAACTTCCTGGTGGACGTTATGGTAAATTTAAATTGCCAACTTTAACCGAATTACACAAACATTTATTTGCAGCAGATTTTGCGGATGCGCATAACGCAACTGCAGATGTTGAAGCAACAACACGTTGTTTTTTAGAATTGATTCGTCTTAGAGAATTTACAAAAGAGCAGTTAGATGTTGATGAGGATTATTTTAAAAACTTCTCAGATAAAAATCCAAAACCGATTCAGGTTATTGGTTTAAAACACATCAATCTTAAAAAAGAAAGTAAAAAAATCAGAAAACGTGTTGAGGCAAAAAAAGATGCCGAAACAACAGTTGTTTCTACTAAAAATATTGCTTCTTTAGAAGGTGTTCAATTTGCTCATTTACACAATC
>JBLHOD010000075.1:0-6105 GCA_047622545.1 Polaribacter sp.
CCCAATGTTTCATATTTTTTAAACTGATCAGGAGTGATATACTCATGAAGAGGTAAGTGTTTTTTTGTAGGTTGTAAATACTGGCCAATGGTCACAACATCTACTCCAGCTCCACGTAAATCTTTTAGGGTCTGAATTACTTCTTCTTCTTCTTCTCCTAATCCTAACATGATACCAGATTTGGTGCGCATTCCGTTGTCTTTTAAGTATTTTAAAACACCTAAACTTCTATCGTATTTAGCTTGAATTCTAACTTCACGAGTTAATCTACGAACAGTTTCTACATTATGAGAAACGACTTCTGGAGCAACTTTAATAACTCTATCTATTAATTTTTCATTTCCTTGAAAATCAGGAATCAATGTTTCTAATGTTGTCTTTGGATTTGCTCTACGAACTGCATTTACAGTTTCTGCCCAAATAATAGAACCACCATCTTTTAAATCGTCTCTATCTACAGATGTTATAACCGCATGTTTAATATCCATTAATTTAATAGAGCGTGCAACTTTTTCTGGCTCATCCCATTCAACGGTATCTGGTCTTCCTGTTTTTACTCCACAAAAACCACAAGAACGTGTACATGTATTTCCGAGTATCATAAATGTAGCAGTTCCTTCTCCCCAACATTCTCCCATGTTAGGACAACCAGCACTTGCACAAATTGTGTTTAAGCTATACTTGTCTACTAACCCTCTAAGTTTAGTATACTTTTTACCAACGGGTAATTTTACACGCAACCATTCTGGTTTTTTTACTTTTTCTGGAATAATTGCTGATTCGTTTATCATGCTACATAAAAATTGATGTGCAAAGTTACAAGAATATTTATTCAAATAACCAATTATATCTTCTTTGTATAGTAAAAATGATAAAAATTTACTCTTTGTGAATTGGTTTTTTAATAGAAATTAATACTCCAAAAACAAAACTTCCTAGAATGATTATAAATGTATTAAAAACCAAACACTAAATCCTGTTAAAAACAGAATTCCAAACCAGCTTAGTATTTTTAAAGATGTTGTTGGTTGATGTTCTTTTGGAGTATGCTTTCCGGTGATTAAAATGTAATTAAGAATTGCATAAAAAGGTGCCGTTAGAAACGATAAAACAGTTGCTGTTTTAACCAATAAACCCATATTACTCATAAAGAAATATAAGATGATAAAAGTACCAAAAGCTAAAAATAGAATCCAAAACCAATAATTGAATTTTGTTTTTTTATCAAAAAGCAACTCGGTTGTTTTTGTCATTGCTCTTGGCGATGCATCTAAGGTTGTAATAGTTGTGCTAAACATGGTTGTAAATGCAGCAATTCCTATAAAAATAGTTGAATATTCTCCGAGGTTTTCTGTATATAAATTAATCAATTGTGAGGCGAAAACACCACCGTTATTCGAAAAAGTTTCTCCAGAGTTAAACATTACCAAAGCACCTAACATTACAAAACAAACCCCTAGAAATAATGTACCTAAATAGCCAATATTAAAATCGAAAATGGCTTGATTTGGTTTTGTTTTTTGATGTGTAGTTTTATCTTTTTCTAAGGTCCATATAGAATGCCAAACAGAAATATCTAACGGAGCAGGCATCCAACCTAAAAAAGCAATTAAGAAAGTAATTTCTATAGTTCCGGTTGGAAAGATTTGAGTAAAATTGAATGTTTCTTTGGTGTTAAATAATGCCACTAAAACCGCAATTATGGTACTTATTGTTAATAGAATAATGATGTATTTCATTAAATTATCTAGCAATTTATACTTACCTATAATTAGAATTAAGACACTAATAACAATAATTGAAATCGACCATATCACCAAATTGTTTGTAAAACCAAATAACTGAGAAGCAATACCAGCAGTCACAATTGTAACAGCAGCTTGAATGGTAAACATGGTTGCGAAATTGATAATGTAATATGCGACTAAAACAGATTTTCCTAGTTTCTTGTAACCATCCAATAAGGTTTCTCCCGTCGCTGAAGCATAACGTGGACCAAATTGAAAAAAAGGATATTTAAATAAGTGTACCAAAAGCAATGCCCATAATAAACCAAATCCAAATTCTGCTCCAGCTTTAGTAGATTGTACCAAATGGGAAACACCAATTGCTGCTCCTGCAAATAATAAACCAGGACCCAATGAATTTAGGAATGACTTTTTCATGTTACGATTTTTTAATAATCTCCGCTAACAGTTTTTTAGCACGCAATAATTTTACTTTTACATTATTCATTGGTTCTCCAATTTGTTCTGAGATTTCTTTATAGCTCAATTCTTGGAAATAACGTAAGTTAATTACTTCTTGGTATTTTGGTTTTAACTGCTTGATGTCTTTTAGTAATTTGGCTAAATTTTGCTCTGTAATTATCTTGTCTTCTGGTGTTGGATTATCATCAGGAACTTCATAGATTTCAGAGTTTTTTACTTTATACGATTCCACTAAAACGGAAGATTTTTTTTTGCGTAATGTATCAATATGAATATTTTTTGAAATGGAAATTAACCATGTTTTAAATTGATAGTTTTCATCAAAAGTGTCAATTTTATCAAAAGCTCTAGAAAAAGTTTGAATGGTAATATCTTCTGCATCATTTTCATTTTGATGCCTTTTTAATTGAAAATTATGCACACTATTCCAGAAATTATCTAGAAGTATATTAAAAGCAAGCTGATTACCGTCTTTTGCTTTTTGTATGGTTTGTAGTAATTCGTCGCCTTTTATTTCCAATGCGTAGGTTTTGAAAAAGTATTGGAGATAAAGATACTAAATTGAAACAGAAGCAGAGAAATTTCTAAAAAAGGAAGCAAAAGAGTTAATCTTTTTTCTTTTAAATGCTTTGCTGATAAACCAAAAACAAAATATAATCCAATAAAATAGAATGCAATAATTGGCGTAATTACTTTCCAACTCATTAAAAAGAGAAGAAGAAATGCTGTAACATAAAATAGAAGCTTACTAATAAAATACAATCCCAGAAAAAATTTGTGATTAAATTTATAATAAGATGAAGTTGATACATGTCTTCTTTTTTGACGAAACCATTCTTTTAAAGTTAATGGTGGATTTGAAGTTGTAAAGCTTTTAGGATCTAAACAAATTTCTGTATTTGTTGTTGTTGCAGCTTCTTGGATAAACAAATCATCGTCGCCAGATCTAACTTGAATGTGACTAATAAACCCGTTGGTTTTAAAGAACTCGCTTTTTGTGTATCCTAAGTTTCTTCCAACTCCCATATAAGGAGAGCCTAATTTTGCGTAACTAAAATATTGAACTGCAGTAAGTAATGTTTCAAATCGTATTAATAAATTCACAAAAGTTTTTTGAGTTTTATATTTTCCGTAACCTAATACAATTGTTTTTTGATCAGAAAACTTCTGAGCCATTGTTTGAATCCAATACTTAGATACAGGTTTGCAATCTGCATCAGTAAACAATAAATGTTCGTTGGTGGCAGCTTTGATCCCGAGTGTTAACGCATATTTTTTGTTTCCCCAAAAAGCTTCGTTATTTTTTACATCTATAATTTTAATATTTGCGTGTTGCTTTTTAAAAGACTCCAAAATTTCTAAAGTAGCATCAGAAGAAGCATCATTAATTAAAAGAAGTTCGAAATTTGAATATTTTTGATTTATAATACTCGGTAAAAATGCTTGTAAATTTTGCGCTTCGTTTTTGGAACAAACAATAACAGAAATAGGAATTTGTTCAAGCGCTTTTTTTTCTTTTTTTAAAAATAAAACCGAAGAAAAACAAAGAAAATAAGTAATTTGAATGGCAGTTGTTGCTACGAGTATGTAGAAAATAACTGGAAGAATCATAATATAAGAATCAATTATTTGTGTTGAGGTTCATCACAAGTTTCAAACTGATCTGCAGTTTTACCACAAAACCCACAAGCTTCGCCAGATTCGTTTAACATTGGGTTTTGACTTGCGCAAGTTCCTGCAAACTTTCCATCTTTCTTTGCCCAAATTTTAATGGCAATTCCTGCAACAGCTAACCCTAATAAACCAATAGTAAGTAAAACAAGTTTCATTGTAAATAATTTGATAGTACAAAGATACTTATTATTAAAAAAAGCAACTAAAAAAAAAGGGATAAAGTAGGGTGAACTAAAAGTTAGCTGTTATATATACAAAACCAATCATCATGAAAAAATATTCAATTTTAAAATCAATATCAATATCAATAGCATTAATAATGGTATTCGGAATGATATCTTGTAGTTCATCCTCAACTGAAGAAGATACAGATCTTTCTGCAACTCAATATGATATTACATCAATTTTAACAAAGTTTAATGGAACTGGTTTAACTGTGTCTGTTAATGGGAATTCTGTGACTTTTACAACACAGAATTTACCAGATCATAAAAGTCCATATTGGCCAACAAATAATGCTTTGTATGAAGTATATAATGGTTCAAACGGAAACTTTAATTTAAACCCGAATAGAATTAGTTCTCAAAATATTTCAATTACTGTTCCTTTAAAACCATCAGAAGCAAGTAATAAACAAGCAACTTCTTTAGGTCCAATTGGAGTTTCTGTAAACGGAGTTGTTTTTTACAATCAATATGCAGGACCAAATAATCAAGCATTAACAAATGAGATTAATTCTTTTGATCAATTTTTAGGTCATCCACAGAATTCCGGACAATATCATTATCATATTGAACCAACTTATTTAACTGGTCAATTAGGAAATAGTGCTTTTTTAGGTTTGTTAGCTGACGGATTTCCTGTTTATGGACCTGTTGAAAATGGTAAAACAATTACCAATTCAGATTTAGATGCTTATCACGGACATACAAGTGCAACGGTAGATTTTCCAAACGGAATTTATCATTATCATATTACGCCAAATGAAGACCCTTATATAAACGGGAATGGGTTTTACGGAACTCCAGGAAATATCACTCAATAAAATTGAAAAAATCACTATTCATATTATTGTTTCTTGTGTTCGTTTCTTGCGAAAAAAATGAAAAACCTCATTTAGTATTATTTAAAGAAAATAAAGAGTTACAAATTGTTAACGGAGTATTGTATTATTATGATGCACCATTTAGCGGTACATTAAAAACGTTTGATGAAGTAAATCAAACGAATAATGTAGCAAGATATTTAAACGGAAAAAAAGATGGAGAAGAACGAAAATTATTTAAAAATGAAGCTTTAGCAGAGATACGTTTTTATAAAAAAGGAGAAAAAGTTGGAGTTCATAAATCTTGGTTTGAAAACGGACAACAAAAATTTGAATATCCTTATAGTCAAAATGGAGTTTATCATGGAACTATGAAAGAATGGTATCCAAACGGAAAGTTAGTGAGAGAGTTTAATTATGTAAAAGGAAAAGAATCTGGATCACAAAAAATGTGGTTATCTAACGGCAATATCAGAGCAAATTATACGGTTGTAAACGGAGAAAGATTTGGATTGATCGGTTTAAAAAAATGTTATTCAGTAAAAACAAAATGATGAAAAATAAAATATACATAGTACTTGCATTACTTACAATTTTTGCTTGTAAAACAGAACAAAAAGCGAATAAAGAAACTGCGTTGCCATTTTTTAATTCGGCAGTGTTTACGCCAGAATGGATTTCTGAAACTTCAGAGAATTATGCAAATATTCATACAATCCCTGCATTTAAATTTATAAATCAAGAAGGAGAAAATGTAACGAATAAAACGTACGAAGGTAAAATTTATGTTGCAGATTTTTTCTTTACTTCTTGCCCTGGAATTTGTCCAAGGTTGGCAAAAAACATGGGCGAGTTGCAAGAAGTTTTTAAAAATGATGATGAGGTATTGTTCCTATCGCATTCTGTTACTCCAGAACAAGATTCTGTTCCTGTTTTAAAAAAATATGGAATTGAGAATAATGTAAATCCAGCAAAATGGAATTTAGTTACAGGAGATAAGAAAGAAATTTACAATATTGCTAGACAAGGTTATTTTGCAGATGAAGATTTTGTAAAAACACAAGATGAAGACGCATTTATTCATACAGAAAACTTTGTATTGATAGATAAAAAAGGAAGAATTAGAGGCGTTTATAACGGGACTTTAGCTGTAGAAAAAGATAGAATTTTAAGACA
>JBLHOD010000076.1:0-6100 GCA_047622545.1 Polaribacter sp.
GAACTATATAATGCAATTCTGATTTCATAAATGTTAATTGATAATCAATTGATTGTTTGCGAAGATTCCGTAAGCTTTTCCGTTTAATTCTTTTCCTAGAAAGGCTGAATTTTTAGAAGTTGATAAGATGTTTTCTTTTGCAAACGTGTAGTTTAATTTCGGGTTGAATAAGCTGATGTCAGCTTTTTCACCAATGGCTATAGAAGTAGTTTCTAAATCGAAAATTGTACGAGGTTTTGTCGTTAATGCTTCGATACTTTCTTCTAAAGTTAATACTGTATTTACTGCGCCAAAACAACTTTCTAAACCAATTGTTCCATCTTTTGCAGCGCTAAATTCTACTTTTTTATGCTCAATATCTATAGGGTTATGATCTGAAGTTATCATATCTATAATTCCGCTTTTTACTCCTTTTACCAACGCATTACAATCTTTTTGAGTTCGTAGTGGCGGTGTTACTTTTACATTACTGTCAAATCCATGTAACTCGTCATCTGTCAAGGTTAAATGATGTGCGCTTACGCTACACGTTACATGTAACCCTTTCTTTTTTGCTTCTTTTATGAGTCTTACAGATTCTGCTGTAGAAATGGTTGGAATGTGTAATTTTCCGTCTGTATATTCTAGTAAAAATAAATCTCTAGCAATTTGTAAATGCTCTGCTAAAGCAGGAATTCCTTTCAATCCTAACTTTGTGCTGTTGTTGCCTTCATTTGCCAAGCCTTCAGCAGCAATTGAATTATTATTCGGAAAACTTAAGACCAATCCGTCAAAATTTTGAGCGTATAATAAAGCAACTTTCATCAAGTTGTCATTGGCAACCGATTTGTTGTAATCTCCAAAAGCAATTGCTCCAGATTGTTGCATGTCATACAATTCTGCCATTTCTTTTCCTTCGCTTTTTTGCGTTAAAGAAGCGATGGGAAATAGGGTAGTAGCAAAACCTTTTCCTTTGTTTATTAAAAACTCAACAGCAGATTTGTTGTCTATAAAAGGATTTGTATTTGAGTTGATTGCAACTGTTGTAAATCCGCTTTTAGCAGCTGTTTGCAGGCCGTTTGTAATGGTTTCTCTTTCTTCAAAACCTGGTTCCCCAAAAGAAACACTTGTATCAAACCATCCACAAGAAACATGCAGGTTTTTTAATTTTACAACGGTGTAATTCGGTTTTGTAGGAATTGAGGTTTCGATTTTTTCAATTACACCATTGGTAATTAAAATGTCTTTCTTTTGATTATTGAATTGACTGCTAGCGTCAATTATAGTAGCTGATTTAAGTAGCGTACTCATGGTTTTAAGAATTTTAAAATCAATATTTCAAAGATCAAAGATACAATAGCTAGTGATAAAAACCATTTCCAAAGCCAAGTAACTTTATTTTTCTCTTTATTTTTCTGTAAAACATCAGCAATAGATTCAGAATACTGAAGGTTTTTATTGCCTTTAATTTCTTCTTTAATGTTTAAAAAGTGCAATTTACTTTCTGATGTATTGTAGTTGTATGCAATAGTTTCTAAAACTGTATTATCCTTATTTACAGTATACAAACCTTGTGTTTCTGGAATATCTGTAGTTTCTAAAGTAACTTTTGTGGTATGTGATTGTTGTAAAGGAATAAATGAAGTTGTATTGTGCTTTATCGTTACTACTTCATCTTTATCTAAAACAGTTGCAATGTCAATAAGATTGGATTCTCCAATGGTATAATATGGCTTTGGATATTTTGCACTGAATTTACCGAAGTTGTAAAAAACAGGAACCACTAACGGAGAACTTGTGAAGTTGCTGTTTGCATTGTTTAAAGCACTTGCAGCCCAAAAAAGAGTTCCTTTTTTTAAAGAAATTTGATTGATGAAATCTTGCTGATTTTCAAAGCGTATAATGCTTGATGCCTGTTTGAAATTAGAATTGTAATAACTTTTTACTGTTGGATATTGAAAATTCGAAACATCTTTAGAAAACACATTCTTGAAAAATGGATTTTTAAAGTTGATGTTGGTGATTTTTAAAGAATCGGAAACTTTATAAGAAACGGTGCCAACGTTTAATTTGTTGAAAAACGAATTGTAAGTACTAAGATTTGAATTTGTATTCGGTATTACAACCAAACTCTTTCCTTCTTTTAAATGACTTTGCAAAAATGTAATTAAAGATTTCGGTAGTTCTTCTAGCTCATTTAAAATGAGTAGCTCTTGTTTTTGCAGTACACTATAGTTGATGTTTTGTAAAGAACTTGATGCGAAATTAAATTCATTTTCGGTATAAATTTTTGACAAGAATTCATGCTCTTTTCCAATGCTAAAAACATTGATCTTTTTAGTTGAATTCAGCGTAAAATAAAATGTATTATCAAAGCTAAAAACATCATTAAAATCGAGCACTATTTTTCCGTTTATCTCCGCTTGATTCTGAATAGGAAATGAGATACTCTTTTCTTCATTTTCTTTGATGGAGAACGTTTGCTTTGAAACAACCGTTTCGCTGTTGTAAAGTGCAATAGGAATATTATTTTTTAAAGCACCTTGATTTTTTATCACAACATGTATAAGGAAATTGTTGTCGTTTTTATTTTCTATAAAAAGGCTGTCAATAGAAAGGTTATTTTTTTGTACTGAATTCAATTTTACAAATGAAATGGGCGACGATACATTTGTAAAATCTATTTTATTATTTTCACCATTTATCTGAAAATCAGAAATTAATACGAACTGATATAAAGTATTTGTTTTATTTGACTTAAAACCCTCTATCTTTAATAAAACTTCTTCTATACCTATGAAATCGGCGTTTGGTTGTAGCTTTAATAGGTTTTTTTTAAGTTCAATTGAGTTTATGTTTTCATATAAGTTAGAATTTGTTAGTAAACTGTACGTTTCTTTTTCTGAATTATTTTCTATAATTTCTTTAATAGAATTTTGTAATAAATTACCTTTCTCTCCTTTAGTATTTATACTTAATGAATTGTCTAGATAGATAAAAGTATGTTGTTTCTCTTCTGCTTTTTTAGTACTAAAATACGGTTGGGAAAAGGCAATAATGACTCCTATAAAGAGTAGTATTCTCGTTGCTAAAATAATCCACTTTTTTAGCTTAGAGCTTTTACGAGTTTGGAGTAGAATTTTTTGTAAAAAAGCAACGTTTGTAAAGGGTGTTTTTTTAAACTTTTGCAACTGAAATAAATGCACTAAAATGGGGATTAGTATAAGCCCTAAAAAGTATAAAATTTCTGGATGTTTAAATTGCATGCATTGTAATTTGGTTTCAAATATAAGTAAACTAAATAGACTTTTTTTGAATTAAAACTTTTCAAAAACTCCCAAACCAAATAAAGCAAAATCGTATTTAGAAGGGTCCTTTTTATCTAAAAGACGTAAATTTTCATCTAATTCTATTACCGCTTTCCAATCGTTTTGTTTTCTTTCTAATAAGCCTAGTTTTCTTGCTACATTTCCAGAATGTACATCAATTGGGCACGAAATATTTGCAGGATTGTGTGTTTCCCAAATTCCAAAGTCAACTCCACAAGTATCATTTCTAACCATCCAACGTAAAAACATGTTTATTCTTTTTGCGGCAGAACCCTTGATTGGATCAGAAACATGTTTCTGTGTTCTTTTTTGGTATGGAATTTCAAAAAACAACTCTTTAAAGCTAGAAATTGCTGTTCTATAATTTTCTGTGTCGTCTTTAATAGCAAGTGATTGCTCTAATCCGTTATGGTTTTTATATAAATGCTGTAATGACTTTATAAATTGTATTGCGTCAACCGAATTAAATGTTCTGTGTACAAAGTTTTGAAACCTATTTAAGTCTTTTTCTTGATGATTTAGAATAAAATCATGTGGAGAATTGTCTAACAACTCCATCAACTTCTGAGCGTTTCTGATAATCATTTTTCGATTTCCCCAAGCAATTGTAGCAGTTAAAAAACCTGCGATTTCTATATCTTCTTTTTTTGAAAACAAATGTGGAATTTGAATAGGATCAGATTCAATAAACTTTGGATTGTTGTATAAGACAACTTTTTCGTCTAGAAACTCTTTTAATTCAGCTTTTTGGATTGGCATTTTTAGGGTTTAGAAAATTGTTCTTAAATAATTACACCATCTTTCATTGTTAAAGTTCTGTCTGCCATTGCAGCTAATTCTTCGTTGTGTGTAACCAAAACAAAGGTTTGGTTGAATTGATCTCTTAACTTAAAAAAAAGTTCGTGTAAGTTTTTTGCAGACGTAGAATCTAAATTCCCACTTGGTTCGTCAGCTAAAATTACTGACGGGTTATTTATCAATGCTCTAGCGACCGCAACACGTTGTTGTTCTCCACCAGAAAGCTGATTTGGTTTGTGTTGATGTCGATCTTCTAAACCTAAAAAATCTAATAACTCTTTTGCTCTTTTTTCGGTTTCCTTTTTTTCTTTTTTTGCAATATATGCTGGAATACATACATTTTCTAATGCAGTAAATTCGGGCAATAATTGATGAAACTGAAATATAAATCCAATATGTTGATTTCTAAATTTAGAAATTTGATTGTCAGAAACTCCTTTTAGAGAAACTGAGTTCAAAATTAAGTCATAATCAACATCAGTTTGTGGTTTGTCTAAGGTTCCAATGATTTGCAATAAAGTTGTTTTTCCTGCTCCAGATGGGCCAACAATAGCAACAACTTCGCCTTTTTTTATGTGCAAGTCAACACCTTTTAAAACGTTAACGTTACCATAAGATTTATGTATATTTTTAGCAATTATCATAGTTGTATATCAATACAACGAAAGTATTAAAAATAAGTTATATAAAAACAGAAAAGACCTTGAAGCTTTTACACAACAAAATCTTTTAAAAAATATTTAATGGAATCTAAAATATATTTTTTAGTTTGTTATAATCTATATAATAGACCATTCTCAACGAAAATGTATGTTGATTTGGTTCTTCTAATAGTTTATTTAGATTATCGAAAAAGTTTAAATTTGCTTGATCGTTAAAACTAAAAATTGAATGTCTGTAAAAAGCAATTAGTTGACTTCCAGGAGCAAATTGCCAAACATAATTTACATCTAAATTCCAGCTATTAAAGTTTATATTATGATTACTATTGTAATTGCTGCTCTCTAACGTTCCACTTGTTGTGTTTAATTTCAAAAATGAATCTTTATAAGGTACTTTAGTCCAATTGTGTCTAAAAGCTAATGATAGTGATGATTTTGTGCTGAAATTATATTTCCCTGAAATTAAATTTTCATAAGAAGCTCTATCTCTTTGACCAAATATAATATCGTTTCCATCTTTTGTAACATATCCTTGATCATTATTTAATTTATCAAAGTTAAAGCTATATTTCATTGAAAACTGATTTGTAAAACGATACGAAGGAGTTAAATTAAAACCATATCCTCTTTTAGCATTGTCTTTAAAATAGGTGTATTGCATATAATATCTTAATGAAAGTTTTTTAGTGGTATTCGTTTCTCCCCAATGATTTACATTTAATCTTAATGGTGTTTCAAAGAAAATTCCACTTGTATTCCCTTGTCTAGGTTCATTAAAATCTTTTCCTTTAGTACTTATATTTATACCTCCTCCTAAAGCGTGTCTACTTTTTGTGTTTGACCAAAAAGCAAGATCAAAATACGAACCTGTATAAGTGCCAGATTCATGTAGAAAATTTACTTTATAATTTAGATTTATTCCGTAATTATTAAACACCCCTTTAGGTTTTAACAATCTATATCCAACAAAACCGTAAAAAGATTGATTGTTATTGTTAAATAATATCCCTAAATCATTTGGATTGTAATTTTTGTCTTCAAAGTTGTATCCAATTTCACCTCTCCATTTCCCAGATTGTTTACCAATACTTGTATCAAAAGCTTTTCCTGTATTGGAATTATTAATATCATCAGATATAGCTGTTATTTTTATTGATCCATCAATGTTGTAATTGCTTTTTTTGTCTTCTACATGCCATAGTAAGCCCGTTGCATTTGCATCTCTATAATCTCCAATTCGTGTTACGTTAGTATTAATTAATGTTACAGATGAGTTTTGATTGAACTGTTTGTCTAAAACTAAAATATTATAATTAGATACGGGGTTCGTGA
>JBLHOD010000077.1:0-6079 GCA_047622545.1 Polaribacter sp.
ACGTTGTTTGGTTTAAAAACAAATGGGCGTATCGAAAGTATTTTAATGAGTTTACCTCCCAGGGTTCAATGGGTATATAATCATCATCCAGAAGAAAATTCTGATGAAGCAAAACTCCTTAAAGTTTTAGAAAACCCTAAAGAGTGGGTTTAAACTTTACTCTTATTTTTTTTGTCTTTGATAAGGAAGTCTTTTGGTTTCTTTGGGAACAGAATAGCCATCTAGACCATTTATTGCAGCAATATTACCTTTACTCAAGTTGATGAAATAATCTTCAGAAATCATCTCTTTACGAACATGAATTTTTTCTACTGATGCTAAAAGTAATATCGTATTATTTGCTTTTATAGGAACTTCTTCTAGAAAGTTCATGGCTATTTGTAGCGGAGCATTTTTTACGAATGGAGCATGCCAATTATCTTTGTATTCTTCTTCAAAAGTTGTCTTGTCGAATTCAGAAATTCCTTTAGGATATTTTGCAGATGTATGATGTGCATCAGTAATTTTCTCCTCAAAAACAGGATTTAAAGTAAAAACACCTGTTTCTTTAATGTTGTCATATGTATTTCTTCGAACTGTTGTTGGCCGAAGTACAAAGCCATAAATAGCAGGAGACGATCCAAAATGAATTACTGAACTAAATATAGCTACGTTAGAAATACCTTCTTTAGATTTTGTTCCAATTAAGTTAGCAGATTTATATCCTGTTGCAGAGTTTATTAAATTAATCTTGTTTAAATGTTCAAGATTTTCAATTGCTTTTTTGTCAAATGAAATCATAATTTAGTACTGTAATTATTGATTTTTACATTTGTTGCTTTTAAATCGAACATTAAATTATACAAACCAAAAAAGGTTCTGTTTATGTAAATAAAATGTTTTGAACCTCTATTTCCGTTCATCCCTTTTAGTTCAGAGCTTTTAGCGTATTTAGATCCTAATTCAGCAATTTGTTCAAAGAAAGTTGCGTCAGAGAAATCAAATTCATCTTGATGAAAAGGTTGCGTAAATAAGCTTAACATTTCATGAAAAAGCTTTTTAAAGAATGCAATTTCCTCCGGAGAATCGTCTTCTCTTAAAATTTCTAATTCGTATAATTTCTTCTCGAAATATTCAGGATTTTCTATATTTTCTTTTTTTGCTAATTCAAAATACGGAATGTAAAATTCATCAGGAATTGACTTCATACACCCAAAATCAATCACAATCAATTCTCCGTTTTTATTCACTAAGAAATTCCCTGGATGCGGATCTGCATGTACTTTTCTTAAATGATGAATTTGAAACATATAAAAGTCCCACAATGCTTGTCCTAGTTTATTGGAGATTTCTTGATTTAAAGGTTTGTTTGTGAATTCAGAAAGATGAATTCCGTCCATCCAACTCATGGTAAGAATTCTTTCTGAAGAAAATTCTTTAAAGTATTTAGGGAACTTTAAATTAGGGATTTGCTCACAAGCAGTTGACACCTCATTACTTTGTTCAAGCTCTAGTGTATAATCTGTTTCTTCCGTTAATTTGTCTTCAACTTCTTTGAAATAGCGTTCAGAATTTTCACCTTTAATGTTAAACATTCTCATAGCAATTGGTTTTACCAATGCTAAATCTGATGAAATACTTTCTGCAATGCCCGGGTATTGTATTTTAACAGCAAGCTTTTCGCCATTCTTTTCTGCTTGATGAACTTGTCCAATACTTGCCGCATTTATAGATGTTGAGTTAAAAGTGTCAAAAACCTCTAAAGGATGTTTTCCTAAATAATTTTTAAAAGATTTAACGACTAATGGCGGAGATAAAGGAGGGACAGAAAATTGTGCTAATGAAAATTTTTCTACATACGCTCTTGGTAAAATACTTTTTTCCATGCTAAGCATTTGCGCAACTTTTAAAGCGCTTCCTTTCATGGTTTTTAATCCGTTATAGATATCTTCAGCATTTGATTCGTTCAAATTTTCTTTTGCTTTTTCCTCTGTGCTGATGAATTTTTCACCGTAGTATTTTACATAATTAACTCCAACTTTTGCTCCAGTTTGAATTAATTTTGTTGCTCTTTGTATTTTTGATGTTGGTATTCTGTCTATTGTTTTCATGAGTTCACTTAGAGTTTAAAATCCATTTTTTCTTTTAGTAAAAACTTACCTAAATCCAAGAAGCTTTTTGCTGGTTTAGTATTTATGATGTCAAAACTAGCTTGTACACTTTTTTCGATAAAAATATCCGTCTTTTCAAAAGAAGGTGAAGTATCATCCATCCAAAATTTTATGATGATTAGAAACTGAATCCAAAACCCTTCTTGAATTCCTTTATCTTGAATTTTTTCTAATCCCTCTTGTTTAAAATCAATTTTTTCTATTTCTAATTGATTGATAAAAGAATTAAAAACTTTTTTTAGTCCTTTAAGTTTTTGTAAATTTTTTAAAGAATTTTTAGTATCATTTAATGCAAGCAAAACATAAGATCTGTTTTCAGTAAGAATTTCTATATAAGTAATATAAATACTCAACAACTTGTTTTTTGCATTATATTCGTTAAAGTCTTTATTCTTTTCAAGTAAAGAAGTGGTATTTTTAAAAAATAGTGTAAAAATCTTCTTTTCCAAATGTTCAAACGAACTAAAATATTTATAAAATTCACGTTCATCAATATCTAGTTCTTTACTAAATGTATAGATTGATGTTGGTACTTTTCCTGTTTCTAAAAGGATATCAATGTACTTTGAAACAATTTGTATTTCGTCTATTTTTTTTTGAGCTTTCATAATTACTAAATTTAGTTCAAAGATACAGAATGTTTAACTTATTATTGTTAAAGTTAAACAAAATTTGTAGATTTGATTTTTAATTAAACACATATACAAATGAAATCAGTTCTTATAGTTGGAGGAAGTAGTGGGATAGGGAAATCTTTAGTGAATATTTTATTGGATACAACACAGGTTTTTTCCATAAGTAGAACTTCTGCTGAAATAACACATCCAAACTTTAAAGAGTTCACTTGTGATGTTTTGCATGATGATTTGCCAAAAATTGAGCAAATTGATGCTTTGGTCTATTGTCCTGGAAGTATTAACCTTAAGTCTATTGCTAGATTGAAGCAAGAAGATTTTTCGAATGATTTTTCAATTAACGTCCTAGGGGCTGTTAAAGTTATTCAAGAGTATTTACCTATCTTAAAACAATCTAAAACTCCAGCTATTTTGATGTTTAGCACTGTTGCTGTTAAAATGGGAATGCCATTTCATGCAAGTGTAGCAGCTTCTAAAGGAGCTGTTGAAGGATTGGTAAAATCATTAGCGGCAGAATTGGCCCCGTTAATTAGAGTTAATGCTATTGCGCCTACATTAACAAACACAACTTTAGCATCAAAATTATTGCGAAATGATAGATTAAAGGAAATGAGTGCAGAAAGGCATCCATTAAGAAGATATTTACAGCCAGAAGAGGTTGCAGAAATGGCTAGTTTTATTATTTCAGATAAAGGGTTGGCGATGTCTGGTCAAATATTTGAAATGGATTGTGGAATTGTAAATTTAAAAGTATAGTATATGTTTGGTCTTTTTAAAAAGAAATCGCAATTAGAAATATTGCAAAATAAATATAAAAATTTGATGGAAGAATCATTTATTCTCTCAAAATCAAATAGATCTGCATCTGATAAAAAAGTTGCTGAGGCGGAAGAAGTTATGAATGAAATCGAAAAACTTAAATAGGTTTATTTTATTGATAATTTACTAAAAATGTAATTTACATGCGTAATTCATAATATATTAATGTTTTTTTAAGTTATGAATACGTATAGTATAATTCGGTGTTTTATAAAAATAGATACTTCCTTTAAAAAAATAGTGAAAAATTACTCATTTTTTACTACTTTCGCTGTCTATAAAACATAGAAATAATGGCTAGATTTGAATTAAAACTTCCTAAAATGGGTGAAAGTGTTGCAGAAGCAACCATTACATCTTGGTTAAAAGAGGTTGGCGATACAATAGAATTAGATGAAGCAATTGTAGAAATTGCTACAGACAAAGTAGATTCTGAAGTGCCAAGTGAAGTAGAAGGAACCTTAGTTGAAATTTTATTTGAGAAAGATGATGTTGTTGCAGTGGGTACTACAATTGCTATTATAGAAACTGAAGGCGGAGATGTAGCAGTTGAAGAATCACAAAAAAATGAAACTTCGAACGCAGTTGAGAAGTCAAATGTATCAGAAGTAGAAAAAACTGTTGAGGTTGCAAAAGAACACGTTTCTGCCCCAATTACAAAAACTTCTGAAAGTGGTAAGTTCTATTCTCCTTTAGTTAGAAATATTGCTCAGAAGGAAGGTATTTCTATGGAAGAATTAGAATCGATTTCTGGAAATGGAAAAGATGGTAGAGTTACAAAAGATGATATTTTATCATATATAGAAAATAGAACTTCAGCACCTGAACAAGTAATTGTTGAGCAGGCAAAGGCAGCACCAACAAAACCACAAGTTGCAAAAGAAGTTTCTAAAGCGGCTCCTGTTTCTGTAAACGGAGAAGATGAGGTAATAGAAATGAGTAGAATGGGTAAAATGATTGCCAAACATATGGTGGATTCAGTTCAAACTTCTGCACATGTTCAATCTTTTATAGAAATTGATGTTACAAATATTGTAAAATGGAGAGAAAAAGTGAAGGATGCTTTCTTTAAAAGAGAAGGAGAGAAGTTAACTTTTACACCAATTTTAATGCAAGCTGTAGCTTCAACGATTAAAAAGTACCCGATGATTAATATTGCTGTAGATGGAGACAATATTATTAAAAGAAAGAATATAAATTTAGGAATGGCAGCTGCTCTTGGAGATGGAAACTTAATTGTGCCTGTTATAAAAAATGCAGATCAACTAAATTTAGTTGGTATGACAAAAGCGGTAAATGATTTAGCTGGAAGAGCGAGAGGGAATCAATTAAAACCAGATGATATTCAAGGCGGTACTTATACAGTAACGAATGTTGGTGGTTTTGGTTCTGTTATGGGAACACCAATTATCAATCAGCCTCAAGTTGCAATTTTAGCGCTAGGGGCAATTAGAAAAGTTCCTGCTGTGATTGAAACTCCTGATGGAGATTTTATCGGAATTAGACAGAAAATGTTTGTTTCACATTCTTATGATCACAGAGTTGTAAATGGTGCTTTAGGGGGAATGTTTATTAAAACATTAAAAGAAACGTTAGAAGCTTGGGATATACATCAAGATTTCTAAAAATAACGTATAGATAGATTAACAAAACGCTTGGAACTTCCAAGCGTTTTTATTTTATAATAATCTTAAAATAAATCAATAATAGATAGTATATTGAGCACCTAATTATATATAAAAAAAACAGAATGAAAAAACTACTTATTTTAATTGTAATTGCATTTACAATTAACACAAACGCACAAGAATCAACTTTATTAAGATTAAACTATAAAAAAGGTGATGCCTATGTAACAAACATGAAAATGTCTCAAGAAATGGGAACTGTTATGTCTATGGATTTGACAATAATCATGAATACAGATATTACGGATTCATCTAAAGATACTTATGTAAGTAAAATGAAAATTGCTAACATTTCTATGGATATGAGTCAGGGAGGAATGAACATGAGTTATGATTCTTCAAAAAGCGATGAAGAATTAGATGCTACTGGAAAGATGATAAAATCTCAAATGGGACCAATGCTGCAAGCTTTAATTACTATAAAAGGAAATACTCTTGGGGAAGTAACAGAAACAACTGTTGAGCCAGATGTTCCTGGTGCTAGCGATTTTACAAATCAATCTAATAATGTTGTATATCCTAAAAAAGCAGTTAGAGTTGGTGATACTTGGACAATGAATAAAGAAGATAAAGGGATGAGTATCGTTTTTACGTATACTGTAAAATCTATAACTAGAACTAATGTACTATTAGATGTAGCTGGTAAAGTAACTGGAAACGCAACAGGAATAGTTACTGGAAGTATGGATATTGATAAAAAATCTGGTGTTCCGTTAATTGCTAAAATCGACATGAATTTAACTACTCAAGGTCAGGATTTAACAACAAAAATGGTAGCTACTACAAC
>JBLHOD010000078.1:0-6011 GCA_047622545.1 Polaribacter sp.
TTTAAACCTGTTCCAAAACCGATCTCTAAAATCGAAATTTCAGGTAAAGATATTGCATCAAACCCTTTAGAAATAAAGACATGTTTTGCTTCTTGAATTGCGCCGTGAGTTGAATGGTAATTTTCATTCCAATCTGGTAAATGGATCGTTGAAGAACCATCTGAAGTTATCACGATTTCTCTTTTCACAAAGTGTTAATTCTTATTTAGATTTCATTAAAACTCCGTCTGCTTCAAATGCAAATTCTAATTTAGATTTTGTGATTTTAGCAATTTCTTCTTTCGTTTTTCCAGCATCTTCAGCATAATGTTTTAAGTCTGCTACAGAAGTTTCTTGAACAAAAGCTTTACCGTTTACAATTACTTCTCTGTCTTTAGAATCTAACGGCATAAAGAATCCGTAGTCTTTAAAACGAACCATTGTTTGCGTTCCATCTGTTAAATCTAATTTCATCCAACATCCTTTTTTAGAACAAACTTCATCAATCTTTGAAGCAAATTTTACATTGATTGTATCACCAACCTTCATTCGTCTAAATTTATCTAACATCCCTTTAGAATCAATAGCTCCTTCATTAGAAATCATTGCTCCAAAAGAATCAAATTTTGTAGCTGTTTCTGTTTTTACAGTATTCTTTTTTTCTGTTGCATTTTCTTTACAAGCTGTAAAAACCAATAAGAAAATAACACAAACTTTTAATAAATTTCTCATCGTTATAATTTTAACATATTTACTACAAATGTAAGGCTTTAAACAATAATAGTCAACATTTTCTAGGTTAATAATGTGATAAATCACCTATCTTTGCAGCATTAAATTTTTGACGTAACATGAACTCAAATATAAAGATTAACCCTATTCAAAACTCTAGAATAGAATCAGTTGATTTCAATAATTTACCTTTTGGCACCCTGTTTTCTGACCACATGTTTGTGTGTGATTATAAAGATGGAAAATGGCAAAACCCAACCATAAAAGCTTACGGGCCAATTCAATTAGATCCATCAGCAAAGATTTTTCATTACGGACAATCTATCTTTGAGGGAATGAAAGCATATAAAGATGCTAACAAAAACACGTTGTTATTTAGACCTTTAGATAATTGTAAACGTTTAAATAAATCGGCAGAAAGAATGGTAATTCCACAAGTACCAGAAGATTTGTTTATGGATGGTTTAAAGAAATTATTAGAAATTGATAATGCCTGGATTCCAACCAAAGAAGGAAGTTCTTTATACATAAGACCTTTTATTTTTGCAACTGGAAATGGTTTTCATGCATCACCAGCAACTGAATATAAATTCATCATTGCAACTGCTCCTTCTGGAGCATATTTTTCCGGAAAAATAAAAGTTTTAATAGAAGAGAAGTATGCTAGAGCTGCAAATGGAGGTGTTGGTTTTGCAAAAGCTGGCGGTAATTACGCAGCACAATTTTACCCAACGCAATTAGCAATAGAAAAAGGATACAATCAAGTTATTTGGACAGATGATACAAGTCATGAATATATTGAAGAGGCTGGCGCGATGAACATTTTTGCGAGAATAAATGACACATTAATTACGAGTCCGACTTCTGACAGAATTTTGGACGGAATTACACGTAAAAGTATTTTACAGATAGCTAGAGATAGTAATATAAATGTTGAAGAACGTAAAATTACCGTAACTGAAGTTGTTCAAGCAGCAAGAAATGGAAACTTAAAAGAACTATTTGGCGCAGGAACTGCGGCAGTAATTTCACCAATTTCTAGCTTTGGATATAAAGATGACGATTTTGATTTACCAGAACTAGAAACTTCTTATGCATCTCAATTAAAAAAGAAAATTACAGACATTCAAACTAATAAGACTGAAGATCCCTATGGTTGGAGAGTTCAATTATAATTAACTTCTATAAAATAGTTAAAGCATCAATCTAAGATTGATGCTTTTTTTGTAGCTTTCAGTTTTAAAACCATCTATAATGAAACTAAAAATAGTATTCTTCTTTTTTATATTTATTGTTGTTAGCTGTAAAGTCGAAAATAAATCAACAGAAATAATTGAAGCTCCTAAACCAAATCAATACATTACCGTTTTAGGAATTTCTCAAGATGCTGGTTATCCACATATTGGTTGTCAAAAAGAATGTTGTATCAATTATTACAACGGAACTAATAAAAGAAAAAGTGTCGTTTCTTTAGGTTTGGTTGATCTTGAAAACCAACAAAAATGGCTATTTGAAGCTACTCCAGATATGCACACACAATTAGCAGAGTTAGAGCAAAATCATTTAAAGAAAAAAACAATTATTGATGGCGTTTTTCTAACGCACGCACATATTGGTCATTACACTGGCTTAATGTATTTTGGAAGAGAAGGGTTTGGGAAACAAGGAACAAAAGTGTTTGCGATGCCAAAAATGAAAACGTATTTAGAAGAAAACGGGCCTTGGAGTCAATTGGTTGATTTAAAAAATATTGTATTGCAAAAATTACAAAATGACTCAACCATTGTTTTAAACAACAAACTAAAAGTGACACCTTTTTTAGTTCCGCATAGAGATGAATTTTCTGAAACAGTGGGATATAAAATTGAAGGAACAAAAAAAACCGCCTTGTTTATTCCGGATATTGACAAATGGCACAAATGGAAACGGGATATTATTGAAGAAGTAAAAAAAGTAGATTATGCATTTTTAGATGCCGCTTTTTTAAATCAAAATGAAGTAAAAAGAGCTATGACAGAAGTTCCTCATCCATTTATAGAAGAAACAATAGATTTATTTAAAAATGAATCTTTAGAAACAAAAACCAAAGTGATTTTTATTCACTTTAATCATACAAACCCTACTCTTCAAGAAAACAGTAAAGAACGAAAAAAAATTGAAAAACTAGGTTTTAGATTTGCTTTTGAAGGCAATAATTATGAATTGTAATTTTACTTTCTTACACTCCAAATTTCGTGCATTGCATCTCCTTTACTAGAAAAACCTTTATGATTCCAAGTGTCATTTTCTAAGCTATAATCAAAAGCTAAACTAAGTCCAGCTTTAGAATCATCTCTAGAAAAGAATTCAATATTTTCTGTGTATGTTTCATTTATAGTTGTGTATGTTCCACCACCAGTTCCCATAAATTGTTTGGTTTCTGTATTGTATGCAATCCATTGAAAACGTGTTCCAGATAAAACTTTCATTGTCTTTCTTGGTATTGTTGTATCTCTCATTTGTGTTTTTCCATCCCTAATTCTTCCAGACATTAACCAAGCACCTTGTAATTTTCCTGGCGAACCATTATCTATTCTTTTCAATTTCATTTCACGCCCAATAATCCCCATTTCAGTATCTGTAATAAAAACTTTAAAACTTATTTCAGTTCCAACTCTTTCTGGATTACTAGTGTCAAATTCTATTTTTTCGGTCATTGTGTCTCCAGCTAATTTCCAAGAACCTCCATTGGAGGTAATAAATTTTCCATTTTTAGCTTCGTAACTTGTCATCACTTGATAACCTTCAGTAAAAATGACAATAGTTTTTATTTTAATTCCTTTTTCAGAATCATGATACCCTTCCCAGGCTCCAATAAAACTTTGTGAATTTGCGCTTATTGTCATTAAAACACAAATCAATACTAAAACTATTTTCTTCATAATTATCTAATTATTAATCTATATAAATAGATTACTTTCTACTTATCTAAAATACTAGCAATGTTTGGTTTAAAATAATTTGGTCCTTTTAGCACTTTACCATCTTCTCTATAAATTGGGTTTCCATCCTCACCCAATTTACTCATATTGCTACGTTGAATTTCATTAAAAACTTCCTCAATCTTATCCTGCATTCCGTGTTCTATGATAGTTCCACATAAAATGTATAACATATCGCCTAAAGCATCTGCAACCTCAATTAAATCATTCTTTTCAGCAGCTTCCAAATATTCTTCGTTTTCTTCTTTCATCAAGTTAAAACGCAACATATTTCTATCTTCTCCAATATTTGCAATCGGTTCTTGATTCATATTTAATTTAAAAGCGGTGTGAAATTGTGTTACTGCTGCTATTTTGTTTTTCATTTTATTATTGTTTTTTATACTTTTTTATCCTTAGTTGTCACATCGAGTGAATTTCATTTTCATTAGAAAAAAGAAATTAGTATTGAGATGTTTCTTTCTTCTAATCAGAAAAACCTCTAAAACTATCATTCTTTTTTTTATGTTGCTTTCTTGAGTAGCCAAGCTGGAACAATTTTTAACACAAATGCAACTAGCGCCCAACGTTTAGAAATATATGTAACTCTTTTTTTCTTTTTGATTGCCGAATAAATTTGTTTTGTGGCTTTATCTAAATCTACCATCCAAAAAATTTCATCACCTAAAGCCATTGCAGTATCGACAAATCCAGGGCGAATATCAGTAATAAACACTTTTTTAGATTTTATTGATTTTGTTTTGATATACAAACTTTCTAAAAATGCTTTTTGATATGCTTTTGATGCAAAATAATCTGGAGCAGCTCTATTTCCTCGTATAGATGCAATAGAGGAAATCCCTACTAAATGACCAGATTGTTGTTCTTTAAATAACTTATAGGCTAACGAATACAATTTTGTAACTCCTAACACATTAGTATTTATGGTTTGTTGCAGTAAATTCCAATCTAATTTCGGGTTTATAAAACCAACTCCAGAAGATTGCACAATTAAATCTACGGTTTTAAACTCTACTACAATTTCATTGAATACTTTTTCTACTTCTTCTACTTGCTGGATATCGTTTTGTTTGACAACAATTTGATTTGGATATTTGTTCTTTAATTCTTCTAATAATTCTAACCTTCTACCTGTTACAGCAACTTTATAATTATTTTTTACTAATATTTCTGTTAGAGATTTTCCGAGACCAGATGTTGCTCCAAAAACAATTGCTGTCTTCATTTAATTTGTATTTTTGTATAAAAATACAAATTTATGTTTACCAAAGGTCAATTAGTTTTTGCTGGTTTTTTTGTTATCGCTTTTATTATTCTAATGATTTGGAGTTATAGAAAGGATGTTATTAATCATAACAAATATTATAAAAACACTGCTTTAAAAGTTGGTTTTTGGATGATTGTTGCTATTGCTCTTTTTAGTTTTATTAGAATTTACAGCAAAAGTTAGCTGCTTTTTTATTTTTCTAATATTTTTAAGTCTACTCCAAGTTATTTTGTTTCGTTGTGTATATAACACAAAGCAGCCAATATCTAACAAAAAGTAAAACAAACTAATTCCGCTCGGCGCGTTGTTACTTGGCAAAAAATCAAATACACCAAAGGCTGTATCTGGCCATTTCCATGCTCCATAAGCTGGGCCACCAATTTCTAAAACGGCAACAACAATATACATTGTTAAAAAGAACATTCTATCTTTTCGTCTTTTTAAAAGCAATGCAAAAACTCCTAGCGTCATTACAAAACCAAATACATCATTAAAAAAATACAAATACCCTAAGGCAAATAATGAAATAATTATATATAAAAACCTTTCTAACGCTTTGTGATGTTTTCTTACAGTTGATGCTTTAGAAAAAGCGTACACTCTACCATAAACTGCTGCATGACCAAAAGGAACGTACAAGGGAACATTCCCTAATCTGTAGGTATACATTTCTAAATACACTGAGAAAAAATACTCTCCGATAAAACCTAGAATTACAGCGTAAATCATTAACTCTTTTGTTCTTTTTACCGATCTCGAATACATCCAGTAAAAAGCCAATAACATTAAAACATTGGTTACAATTTGATTGTATTCAAATCGTTCTGCTAAATGTTCACTATCTAAATACAAGGCAGCAACAAACACAAAAAACAAACCTATTTTTCTATTAAACAGCTTGATTATTTTTTTTAAATCTGTTTTCGGAATTGAAGTAAAACTCATCATAATTTAATAACAAAAACAATCTGTTGTATGGTCATTTACCATTCCGGTTGCTTGCATAAAAGCATACATAATGGTAGAACCTACAAATTTAAATCCGCGTTTTT
>JBLHOD010000079.1:0-5951 GCA_047622545.1 Polaribacter sp.
CTGATAAACTTATTAAGGTTTGTAGATTGTTGATTATTCTGTTCCAAAAGTGCTAAATTATTTCTACAAAGAAACGGATTCTTTAAATAAGTATAGTTCTAAAAGTTAAATTTATTCTTGGTGATTTAATCAGCTTTGTTGGTGGCAATCGATGCAACCAATTGGTTTGTGTGGTATCTTTCATAACCAATAAACTTCCTCTTTCTAAAACGATGTCTATTTTTTGTTTGGTGGTTTTGTGTTTAAATGAAAATTTACGTTCTGCTCCTAAAGTTAGCGAAGCAATTTCTCCATTTTTTAGTAGCATTTTTTCGCCATCAGAATGCCATGCCATTCCTTCTTCTCCAGAATGATATAAATTTAACAAACATGAATTATACGTTGCATTGCTTTCTTTTTCTACGATTTTTTTTAACGCTAATAATTCTTTCGTAAAAATTAGCGCTTGTTTTGTTACGTTAGAATAATTGTAATAATAATCTGTATTTCCGTACCATGCAACTTTTCGTTTTGTAATTATTCTTTTACCAAAGATTACTGCTTCATCATTTTTCCATTCAATTTCTGATAACAGTTTTTGATAATAAAATTCGCTTTGTTCTTGTGTTAGAATTTTACCGTGATAATTGGTAACACCGTCATACGGTAAAATGTTTTGTATCTTTTCTTGGTTGAATAAATCCATTATTTAAAAATACAAAAACCTTACAACAAAAGTTGTAAGGTTTGAGTAAAAAAGTTGGTTAGATTTTTTTTAGTTAGCTATTAATAGATAACAAATAACATCACTATTTATTCTTTCTTTTTAATATCACTTTTTAAAAAAAAATGAATCTATTTTTTGATGAAACAAATATATAGTGAAACAATTGATAATTAAATAAGTAACTATTACCATTTATAAGTACTGCTACGTATTTAGTAAGAACTTAATTCTTAAATTAATTCTATTAAATCTTTGTTTTTATGTACCCATTTAGAAAGTGATTCTGTCCCTGAAGGTATATCTAACTTTGAAATGATGTTAGAGCGGTGTTTTTCTACTGTTCTTGTAGAAATTGATAAGATACTTGCTATTTGTTTTGTAGAATTTTTGTTAGCAATTAATCTTATAATTGTTCTTTCTGAAGGTGAAAGAAATTTTATTTTTTCTAATTCTGGTGAAACTTGATTTTTGAAAATTTCATCAAAAGCTGAAGTTGCATAAAACTGCCCTTTTAAAACAGCTTGAATACATTTTTTTATTTCTTGAAAAGGTTCGTCTTTTAATAAATATCCATCAATATTCATTTTTTTTGCTTTTAGTACAAACCCTTTTTCTTTATAAGAAGTAAGAATTATAAATTTTGTTTCTGATGCTTCTTCTTTGCATTTTTTTATCACTTCAAAACCTGTTAATAAAGGCATGCTAATATCTAAAATGGCTATTGTTGGTTTTTCAGAAACAATTATTTCTAAAGCTTGTGCACCGTTTGTTGCGCCTTCTAAAACATTAAACCCTAATTCTAGCAACTCGTTTCTTAATCCTTTTAATAACAAAGGATGATCGTCTGCTACAAGTATACTAATAGTATTATTCATTTTTTACTGGTATAGAAAATATAAAACTGGTTCCGTTATTTGGTTTGCTATCAATAGAAAGATTCCCGTTCATTATTCGTATTCGTTCAAAGATAGTTTTTAGTCCTAAACTATTTTTCTTTTTACTGTCGTTTATATTAAATCCTTTTCCATTATCAGAAATTAAAGTGATAATTGCATTGTTTTCTTTTTTTATACTAACAGTTACCGATTTTGCTTTTGCGTGTTTAATAATATTTGTTAAACA
This sequence comes from Polaribacter sp., assembly GCA_047622545.1. GTDB lineage: Bacteria > Bacteroidota > Bacteroidia > Flavobacteriales > Flavobacteriaceae > Polaribacter. The sequence goes on from JBLHOD010000079.1 coordinate 1,829, forward strand.
TTCTTGAATCAATCTATAAAAATTGAGACTTGTACTTTCTGTAAAATATTTATTTATGTTGTCTATATCAACAGAAAAAAACAACTCCGTTTGCTCATCGTAATCATGAATTAATTGCTCAATGCTTTCTGTTAAACCTAATTGTTTTAACAAAGCAGGATACAATCCTCTTGAAATACTTCTAACCTCCTCTAATGCATTATTTGTTAAAACAGTTATCTCTTCTTGATTCTCGTTTTGTGATTTCTTTTTGATTAATGTTAATTGCTGACCAACACTATCGTGCAATTCTCTTGCTATCCTTGTTCTCTCTTCTTCTTGAGATTTTAATAAGTTTTCAGAGAATTGTTGCTGCAATAATTTTTCTTTTTTTACAGTATTTCTAGATCTAAGTAAAATGATAGAAATAAAGATTAATAAAAGTGCTAAACCACCAAATAACAACCATTGGTTTTTAATTCTGTGTTTAGAATCTAACAAAGCAATATTACTTTCTTGGGTTTCAATTTTTAAGTTTTTCTTTTCAGTTTCGTACTTTATTTGCATTTCGTTAATACTAGCTATTTTCTCAATCGAAAAGAGACTATCCTGTATTCTATGAAATCTTTTTAAATTGTTATAAGAGTTTTTGTAATTTCCAGATTGATATTCAATTTTAGATAATAAATAATTCGCAAATCTTTCTTTATGAATATTTAATCCTTTAGCATACTGTATTGCTTTAAAAGCATATTCTTTGGCTTTCTTAAGATTGTTCATTTCTAAATACGTTTCAGAAATATCATTACAAGAATGTGCTGCACTAGCATAATTCTTTAATCTTAATTTTATTTCTAACGCTTTAAAAAGATAATCTAAAGACTCATCATATTTTTTCAATGCTCTATTTGATGAGCCAATATTTCCTAACAAAACAGATTCTCTCACTTCTAAATTACTTTTTTGTGCTATTGGTAATGCTGTTTTAAATAATTCAATTGCTTTTTCAATATTTCCTCCTTTTTGATAGCTAGCTCCAAGATTAGATAAATTAAAAACGATTCCTTCATTATCCTTTAATTCTTCATAAATTTCAAGAGCTCTTTTAAAATTATCTTGAGCCTCTTTTAAATTTATTGTAAGTAGGTAAACTCTTCCAATACTTTCTAAGCCTAGAGCAATACTCCTTATATCGTTTCTTTTTTCAGAAATCTCAAGTGATTTAAAATAGTTAAACAATGCTTTCTCATAGGATGACATATTGTAATAAATAGCACCTAAATTCAAATAACAATCTGCAATTTTAGCTTCGTTATTTAGTTCTAAAAATAGTTTTAATGAAGTATTTAAGTTTTCTAATGCTTTTGGATAATTATTTTTTTTCTTAAAATACTCACCTAAATATAAATAACCATTTCCTATTAAATTTTTATCATTTGCTTTTAAAGATTTATCTAAACCAATTGAAATAGATGTAAAAGCCTCTTCAAGATTTTCTGTTGATAAGAGCGCTACTCCTTTTGTATAATTTTCCTGTATCTGGGTTGTAGAAGAAGTTGTAACAATAGTGTCTTTTGATCTATTATTCTGGGAAACCGTTACTGTTGTAGACAACAAAACTAATATAAACAATAGATATTTCATGTAGTTGTTTTTAAAAACATAAACTTAGATAATAATATTTAATTTTTTGAAGATATATTAATTTTCTCAAATAAAAACGAATGTAAAACACCAATTTAAATTTTTGTTAAACAAAAAATAAGATAATTAAAATTTCATACATTTGTATTTCATATGAAAAAAGTATTCCATAAGATAATATCAATGTTAATGGCCGTAATGGTGTTGTTTTCTACAATGTCATTTACTGTAGATATGCATTATTGTGGAGATACGTTGGTTGAAACTGCAATTTTTCATAAAGCAGAAGGTTGTGGAATGGAAATGCAAAACCCTACAACCGAAGGATGTTCTGTTATTAAAAGTGATTGTTGTTCTAACAATCAGATTGTTGCTGATGGTCAAGACCAATTACAAGTTTCTTTAGTAAAACTTTCATTTGAACAACAACAATTTATTACTTCTTTTATATATTCTTTTAGCAACCTTTTTGAAGTTGTAAAAGAAAATATAAATTCTTACAGAGATTATTCTCCACCTTTAGTCGTCAGAGAACTCTACAAACTTGACGAGACTTATTTAATTTGATTTTTAAACAATAACCTTTTTTGTCCTACGGATATAATCCTTTAGGGTAATTTATGTATTCGATGTTTTTCAAAAACATCCATGTTTAACTGTTTAATTATCAAAGCCAATGCTAAATAAAAGCATCAAATTTTTAATAGAAAATAAACTCGTAGCCGTTTTATTACTTGTCCTTTTTATAGGATGGGGAACTGTAAATGCGCCTTTTAATTGGGACACAGGATTTTTACCAAGCAATCCTGTTGCTGTTGATGCCATTCCTGATATTGGCGAAAATCAGCAAATTGTTTTTACAAAATGGGATGGTCGTTCACCTCAAGATATTGAAGATCAAATTACCTATCCTTTAACAACTTCTTTGTTAGGAATTCCTGGAGTAAAAACAATTCGTAGTTCTTCTATGTTTGGATTTTCGAGTATCTACATCATTTTTGAAGAAGATGTGGAATTTTATTGGAGTCGAAGTAGAATTCTTGAAAAATTAAATTCGTTACCAAGTAACCTATTGCCAAACGGAGTTAATCCTGCTTTAGGACCAGATGCAACAGGTTTGGGGCAGATATTTTGGTACACGTTAGAAGGACGTGACGAAAAAGGAAACGTTACTGGTGGTTGGGATTTACACGAATTAAGAAGTATTCAAGATTATTATGTAAAATATGCGTTGTCTTCTGCAAGCGGCGTTTCAGAAGTTGCTTCAATTGGTGGTTATGTTCAAGAATATCAAATTGATGTCAATCCTGAATTGATGCGTCAATACAACATTGGTTTAAGTCAAGTTGTAAAAGCAGTTAAAGAAAGTAATAAAGATATTGGAGCGCAAACTTTAGAAATTAATCAAGCGGAGTATTTAGTTCGTGGTTTAGGGTATATAAAATCTATTTCTGACATAGAAAATGCAGTTGTAGTTTCTAAAGATTTTGTTTCTATAAAAATTAAAGATATTGCAAAAGTAGCATTAGGTCCAGCTGCACGAAGAGGAATTTTAGACAAAGAAGGAGCAGAAGTTGTTGGTGGAGTTGTTGTTGCTCGTTATGGAGCAAACCCAATGGAAGTCATCAACAATGTAAAAGAAAAAATGAATGAATTAAGTGCTGGATTGCCTTCAAAAATATTGAAAGATGGCAGAACTTCACAAGTAACAATTATTCCTTTTTATGACAGATCAGAATTAATTAAAGAAACTTTAGGAACATTAAACGAAGCATTGACCTTAGAAATTTTAATAACCATTTTAGTTATTATGATTATGGTTTTTAATCTCCGAGCTTCCATTTTAATATCTGGTTTGTTGCCCGTTGCTGTATTAATGGTATTTATTGCGATGAAAACTTTTAATGTTGATGCAAATATTGTAGCACTTTCTGGTATTGCTATTGCAATTGGAACCATGGTAGATGTTGGTGTTATTCTTTCAGAAAACATTATTCGCCATTTAGATGAGGAAAATGAAAAACTAAAAAATAAAAGTAAAAATGTCATTCCGACAGAGCAAGGCACGAGCAACCAGGAAGCTCTTCAAACTAATCAGAATAAAAAACGTTCAATTAACGAAATTGTGTACACTGCAACAACGGAAGTTTCTGGAGCAATTATTACAGCCGTTTTAACAACCATAATTAGTTTTATTCCGGTTTTTACAATGATTGGCGCTGAAGGAAAATTATTTAGACCTTTGGCTTTTACAAAAACCTTTGCTTTAGTTGCGTCTATTCTTGTTGCGCTATTTTTAATTCCGCCTTTTGCAGCGTTTTTATTTAGAAGAAAAAGCATCAAACAGTCTTTTAGTTACGTTATAAATATTGCTTTACTTTTAGCTGGAATAACAGGTTTAATTTATGGATATTGGCTAGGAGTAATCGTAATTGCTTTTGGAGTTACAGGAGTCTTAAAACTTCAGCAAAAGTTAAACGAAAAGCGAGCTAACTATATC
>JBLHOD010000080.1:0-5840 GCA_047622545.1 Polaribacter sp.
AAGTTGATTCAAAAAAGAAAGCTTCATTTGATGCGGAAGCATTTTTTTATCATCAGAACTATTTTTACATCTTTACAAAAAGTAGACAAAACAAGAATTTAGGTAAAACGTTGTTGTTTAAAGTACCGAATAAAAAAGGAAAACATATTGCAGAATTTATTTCTGAATACGAGTTTTGTAATAGCGTAGATTGTAGAATTACATCTGCGGATATTTCTAGAAATGGAACTGAAATTGTGTTGCTAAATCATACTTCAGTTTTTATAATAACCAATTTTAATGGAGATGATTTTTTCTCAGGAGAAATAAAAGAAATACCACTAGAACACAATTCTCAAAAAGAAGGTGTTTGCTTTAAAGATGACAATACGTTGTTTGTTACAGATGAAAAAGTGAAGAAAATTGGAGGGAATTTATACAGTTTAAAAATTAAACCCTAAAGAGAATGCAATTCTTGCATTTTCTTTTCCTTTAAAAACTCCAATATTTGCAGAAATCATATCAGCACCATTTAAGAAAATTCCACCACCAAAATTAGTATTCCAGGTGGAAGAAGTATCATTTTCTAGCCAAACTCTACCATAGTCAAAACCAGAATATACTCCAATATATAAAGGCAATAAACCTGTTTTTATTTTGCGTAAATTTAAGCGAATATCAGAATTTTGATAAAAAGAGTTTTTACCAGTAAAACGTTGATTTCTATAGCCTCGTAAACCATCATTTCCGCCAATTGATGCTGCTTGATAAAACTCAAATCCGTTGCCAAAATTTAAATAACTTTTTATTTTTGTTGCAAAAACCAATTGTCCACTAGGAATTAATTTATAATTAAAACTCAACGATGGAATGAAATAACTAAAGTTAGCTTTTGTAGTTGTGTTAGAAGTATAACCAATAGTAAAATCAGCTTTCATTCCCAACGTAGGAAACGCTTTGTTGTCTTGATTTTCGAAATTGTAATGTGATTCCGCGCCCCAAAAAGTATTCTTATTTGCTAAAGCAGTTGTTGCAATATATCTTCCAGCTGTTTTTTCTACACTTATAGATTTATAATTCAATCCAATTCTAAAATTACCACCTAATTCTCCACGCCAAATTAAGTAAGGAGAAAATTGTGCTTTTCTAATTTTCACTCTGTTGTAATCTTCATCAAAAGTATTTTCATCAATAAAATATGGATTGGTAGTTTCGTTTCCAAAGCCAAAAAAATTGACACTGTAATTAGGACTTGTAAATGTAGCTTTTAAACCGAGATTCCAATTTTTAATCACATTTGCAAACTCGCTTTTTAGCGTAATATCAAAACCGTTTGTTGCAAAATAATAAGAACCAGCAATGGTGTGTTGAGAAGTAAACGGATTTCTTTCAAAACCAAAACTGGTAAAAGTGGTTGCCAAACCAATATTAATTCCATCATCTGGGTTCATACCAACAGTAGGAAACATTTCTGTTGTATTGTATTTTAACTTCTTATAATCGTACACATTGATGTTATATTTATCCGTTAATTTTCGAATCCCTTTATTGGTTTTAAAGGTATTTTTCTTGGATTTGTAATCGTAAATTGTGAGTTTATTTCCGTTTGTAATAGTGTAAATATCATTGTTTTGTCCACCAATAATTCGCACTTTTATCGCATTTGATTTTTCTCCAAATACATAAAATTCATCTTCATCATCTAAACCATAAATCCAGATTTCCTTGGTTAACTCTTTTCTGTATTTTTTCTGATGGAAAAGTTCCCCTTTTTCCCCCTTTATAATTCTGTATGCTCTAACTTCTGTACTACCATTTTTAAATCTTTCAACTTCAAATAAATCGTCTTTATTGGTTCCTTTGATTACCGAAAACATATTGATGTATTTAAAATATTCGTCAGAAATTTTTTGAAGATTTTGTATTCTTCCTTTTAGTTTTCTTTTAATATCTGTAATTGTTTGATCTGTTACTTCTTCAGGGAAATGAGTAAATGCTTCTTCGATAACAGCATTTGTTAAGTTTTTTTGAATATAAGCAACTTGATTGTCCCAAGAACTTTTAGTAGCTTGATTTATCAATGCGATATCTAAAGGATACGGTTCTAAATTAAACCATTTTGTATTTGCGATTTCTTCATCATACGATTGCATTAAGCGCAAAGCAGGCACCAATTTGGTTACAATATTTAACAGAAAACCATCTGCCATAATAGAAAAAACTTGATCTCTATCTCTCGGAATTGGTTTGTATAAAGTTGTTTTTCCTTTTTTAAATGCTGCCCAACGCCATTGATCTTCATGTCTGTCCCAATCCCCTAACAACATATCAAATAAACGGGCTTTTATATATGATTCTTCATCAATTTTTGAATCTGTGTCTTTGGTTAGTTTTTTTAATAAATCGTTTGTGTTTATTACTTTATTAGAAAAACCAAAATTAGCTTTTTCTCCATGACCAGAAGATGCATGTTCTTCAATCATGTACAATTCATCACCAAATTCTTCGTTAAAATGAGCAAGTGCTTTTTGTTTTGGAACATAAAAGAGCTGAGGTTTTGTATGTAAAACATCAATCGATTTTGCCATTGTAGCAACAGTAAAGGGCGCGTAAGGATGAGAGCCTGTAAATACATCTAACAATAAGCTTTCTGAATAGGTATCGTCAAACTGACCTTCTATGTATTGATTTTTAAAAGCAACAGCTTGCAAGTATTGCAAGGCATTTTTTCGTAGTGCGCGCATTACATATTCTCTTCCATCTTTATCTTCTAATCGCAACGATTTTGATTGATGTCCACCACCTTTTTTAACAGGTTTTAAACCACCAAGAAGTGTGTCTAGATTTACATTTTTTGCGCTTACTTTTGTTCCGTAATATTTCCGATACCGTTTACCCCAAATAGATTTATAGAATTCTCCCTTCGTAACTTCTTTATCAGTATAAATTGAGGCAGAAGTATATTGATTAGAGCTTTTGTTGAATGTAAAATCATTTTCAGGCTTATTTGCTTCTAATACTTCTGTTTGATATACAATTTCATTTTTTTCTGAAGCAATAAATGTAACGTGAGAAGAGCCGTCTTTTAATATATCTAATCTTGCATAACCTTGAGTTCCATAAGAAAACAAACCGTTGCCAACATTTTTAGTTGCTGATGTTTTAGAACCAGAACCACTAATGATTTGAGGTAAATTATCTTGTTTTATGTATTGTAAAGCATGTTCGTGACCTGCAACTAGAATCACCTTTTCGTTTTCTTGAGAGAGTGTAATTATTCTTTTTTTAAACTCTAAATATCTTTTATTTTGTAAATCAGTATTGCTTGCTCCACTAGTTTTTCTAACTAAATTGATAAGTGTCCCTATAATTGGTAAAGGGATAATAGCGCCACCAAAAGGAAATAATTGCTGTTTTAAGGAGAATTGACCACCATGAGGACCATTTGTATACATTGGGTGATGCATAGCAACAATGGTTGTTTTTCCGCGTGCTTTTTTAATTAAACTTTCAAATTCATCAAAAAACCGAGTTCTGGTTTTTATTTCGCAATTGTCATTTACGGTTGGGTGATTATCCCAATTGGTTAAAAACCATTCACTATCAATGGTAATTAAAACAATATCGTCAGAAACATCAACTTTATCGATTGGGCAACCATTTTTTGGCAAGAAAGAATCTTTTCCTAGAATATCTTTTACATAGTTTTCTTGTCTTTCTAGTCCTTTTAAACCGTTAGAATACCAATCATGATTTCCTGGAATAAAAACAGTATTGCCTTTAAAATCTTTTACAATATTGGTTTGTATGTTTAGTTGATGCTCAGCAAAAACTCTTCCTTTTTTATTTTTTTTTGGCATTCCTTCCGGATAAATATTGTCACCTAAAAACAACATTGTACTATTCTTTGATGCTGATTGTAATTCAGTTCTTAATCTTTTTAAAGTAATCGTCTCTGATCCAATTGGCGAATTTCCTCCATCACCAAGTAAGTAAAATGAATGTGCTACGTCTTTAGTAGAAAAATTAGTTGAAGTTTGTTTTGGAATTTTGTATTGCGGAAGATATGTTGCGCAATTACTTAGTAAAAGGAAACATATAATTAAGCTAAAATACTTTGGACTGTTCATCTAATTTTTTTTACATTAGTAAAAATAATTCTTTTATGGAGACTTTGCTGCTGAATGCCGAAAAATATGTTTTTTTATTATTGACCACTGAGTTAAGTCGTGATTTTTTCTATCATAATTTAAGTCATACACAACGAGTTGTAAATGCAACTAAAGAGTTAATTGAAGGTGAAAATATTTCTGAAGTTGACGCAAACGTTTTACTATTAGCTGCATGGTTTCATGATGTAGGTTACGTTAAAGGAATCGAGAATCATGAAGAGGCTAGTGTTAGAATTGTCACCAATTTTCTTGAAGAATATAATATAGATGATAGCATCATTAACAATGTAAATAGGTTAATTAGAGCTACTAAAATGGATGTCGAAGCAGGTGATGTTTTAGAAAAAATAATAAAAGATGCAGATTGTATTCATTTTTCAAAAAAGAATTTTTCTGATATTAGTGATTTGCTAAAAGAAGAAATCAACTTAGTATATGATAAAAATCTTAGCGAAGTAGATTGGATTAAAGAAAACATTAATTTTTTAGCAAACAAACAACATTATTTCACCAGTTATGCTCAAGAAAATTGGCAACAAGGAAAAGACAAAAATTTAGCCCAGCTATTTAAAACGCAAAAAAAAGCACTACAAAATGAACGTAAAGAATCTACTAAAAAAGAAGCATTAAAAATTAAAAAGCAAAAAGCTAAAACACCAGAACGTGGAATCGAAACCATGTTTAGAGTTACCTTAAGAAACCACATTACGCTTAGCGATATCGCAGATACAAAAGCAAACATTCTACTTTCTGTAAATGCCATTATTATTTCTTTAGCACTTTCTAATTTACTACCAAAATTAGATAACCCATCAAATCAATATTTAATTGCTCCGACAATTGTTTTTGTAATTTTTACAATTACTTCTATCATTTTATCTGTTTTAGCAACTAGACCAAATGTTACTGAAGGTAAGTTTTCTAAAAAAGATGTTGAAGATAAAAAGGTAAATTTGTTGTTCTTTGGGAACTTTCATAGAATGAGCTTGAAAGATTTTGAGTGGGCAATGGGGGAATTAATGAAAGACAAAGATTATTTATACAATTCTATGACCAAAGATTTATACTTTTTAGGAAAAGTACTTGATAGAAAATATAAGTTGTTAAGAGTAACTTATATGGTTTTTATGGTTGGTATAATTGTTTCTGTTTTGTGTTTCGGAATTGCCTTTAAAATAAAAGAAACTGGTGTTTTGTTTTAGAATTAAGATCTTAATTCTTCTATTAAATCATTTAAAGAAATAGCTTCTTCTTTAGAATTGTAGATCACTTCTACGCGCAAAGCTTTTAAGCCAGAAACACCTTGTAAATCTTCAATTTCTAATTTTTCTAGTTTACCTAAATAGTTTTTAGACTGTAAAAACTTGATGTATTTTAAATATTCTTTAGCATCACTGTCTTGAGAGTAAACAATAGCAATTTTTCCAGGAACAGTTAGGCGTTCATCAGTATTTTTTATATTGGCTTTGTCAATTCTTTTCTTAATAATTTCGTATCTAATATTGTATGCGCCATCAACATCAAATTGCTTTTCATCCATTCTAAATTTAATAGATAATGGATTGCTATGAACTAAAATTAAAGACGCAACTCTTAAATCGTTATTCATTTCTTTACGAGCTTTAAAAGCAATGTTTTCTAGCTCAAACATGGTTTGTAATTGCCATAAACGCAAGTTGTATAAATACA
>JBLHOD010000081.1:0-5840 GCA_047622545.1 Polaribacter sp.
ATGAAATCTGGAGGATTTGTATGGTTAAACGGTAGATATATTGGCTATTCTCAAGGGAGTAAATTACCTAGCGAATTTGATATTACCAAAGCAGCTAAAAAAGGGAAAAACACTATTGCAATTCAAGTTTTTAGATGGACAGATGGTAGTTATTTAGAAGCACAAGATTTTTGGAGAATTAGCGGAATTGAACGCGATGTATATATTTATGCACAACCAAAAGTTAGAATTCAAGATTTTGAAGTACAATCGACTCTAGATCAAACATATACACACGGACTTTTAAAAATTGATATTGATTTACAAAATCATGAAAAACTTAATAAAGAAATCTTTGTTTCATATCAATTATATAAAGACGGCTTTTTAATTACAGAACAACAAAACAACACTGCTGTTTCTCCGAAAAGAAGAAAAACAACTACATTCTCGACTAATATTATAAGAGCAGAACAATGGAGTGCTGAACATCCAAATTTATATTCTTTGGTTTTAAAAACTAGCGATAGAAATGGAAATCTAATAGAAGTTGTTGAGCGTAAAATTGGTTTTAGAAGTATAGAAATTAAAAAAGGATTGCTTCTAGTAAACGGACAAGTGATCACTTTAAAAGGTGTAAATGCACATGAAGCTGCACCAGAAACTGGTCATGTTATGAGTGAAGAATTAATGCTTAAAGACATTAGACTTTGGAAAGAAAATAACATTAATGCGGTTCGTTTAAGCCATTATCCAAGAGGAAGACGTTTTTATGAATTGTGTGATTTATATGGAATTTATGTGGTTGATGAGGCCAACATAGAATCTCACGGAATGTATTATGGAAAATATTCATTAGCAAAAAAAAGCAACTGGAAAAAATCTCATATTGATAGAATGTTACGAATGGTGGACCGAGATAAAAATCATCCATCAGTAATTATTTGGTCAATGGGAAATGAAGCTGGAAACGGAACCGTTTTTTATGATGGTTACGAAGCGATTAAAGCACTAGACAAAAGTAAAAGACCTGTTCAGTACGAAAGAACTTACAAGTCAGACAACAACTTATTTAATATGGATTGGAATACTGATATTATTGTTCCGCAATATCCATCTCCAACAACTTTTGAAAGAATTGGACAAACTAAAAGCGACAGACCATTTATTCCAAGTGAATACGCACATTCCATGGGAAATAGCACAGGGAATTTTGCTGATTATTGGGAAATAATAGAGAAATACGAACATTTACAAGGTGGTTTTATTTGGGATTGGGTAGATCAAGCAATTTGGAAAACCAACAATAAAGGAGAACGTTTTTACGCTTATGGAGGCGATTATGGTAAAAACATGCCAACCGATAATACATTCTTAAATAACGGAATTGTTTTTCCAGATAGAGCTCCACAACCCGCTTTATACGAAGTTAAAAAAGCGCATGAGTTTATCAACTTTAAAGATTTAGGCGAGACTAAAGCAAACGAGCAAAGTATCAATATTGAAAATTTATATGATTTCACCAACTTAGATCAGTTTGATTTTAAAGCAGTTGTAAAAGCAAATGGAGAAGTTTTAAAAACCATTGATTTAAAAGATATTCATGTAAAAACACACACAAGTAAATTAGTCAATATTCCTTTAAACGAAATCAACTTTAGAGAAAACACTGAGTATTTTATTGAACTTTCTGCAACCACAAAGAACAAATGGAGTTTGCTACCTAAAGGTTTTGAAGTTGCTAAAGAGCAAATTTATTTAAGTAAAAAATTCAAGAAGAAAGAAGTTAAAATTGATAATGGTTGGTATTTAAAATCTACTGACAGCAGGTCTAATTTTATCATTTTTAATAATTATATAAAAATTTCTTTTGATAAGAAAAAAGGAAATATAACTTCATACGTTTTTAAGAAACAAGAATATTTAAATTCTAAAAAAGGACCACAAATTAATTTTTGGAGAGCACCAACTGACAATGATTTAGGCAATAGAATGCAAACCAAAAATATTGGTTGGAAAAATGCTACATTAAACGCAACCGTTTCAAAATTTAAAACTAAAAAATTAAACAATAATTTAATACAAGTTATTGTAAGTCACCAATTACCAATTGTAAAAACAACGCATACAACTACATACATAGTTAATGGAAACGGTGTTATAAAAATAGAAAACACGCTAGATACTTCAACATATACAGCAGATATTCCAAGAATTGGAATGCGCATGCAGATACCGAAAGACTTTAACTCTGTAACATATTATGGTCGTGGTCCTTGGGAGAATTACCAAGATAGAAAAACCTCAACTTTTATAGATGTTTTTAAAACATCTGTTTCTAATTTTTATGTTCCGTATGTACGTCCGCAAGAAAACGGAAATAGAACTGATGTTCGTTGGATGGCGTTGATGAACTCTGAAGAAAATGGTTTATTAATTTCGTCTCCATCTCAAAAAGGCTTGAGTATTTCTGCATTACACATGCCAAATGAAGATTTTGATATTACTAGTGATTTAGAATACTCTAAAGAAAATAAAAACGCGAACTTCAGCAAACATACAACAGATATTAAAGAGCAAAATTTAGTGCAATTAAATATAGATTTAGCTCAACGTGGATTAGGTGGCGATGATAGTTGGGGAGCAAAACCACAAGAAAAATATCAATTAAAAAGCACTAAAAAATATTCATATTCTTTTTATTTAATTCCGTTTACAAGTGGAACAATAGAAAAATTTATAGAATTACAACAACAATTTAAATAATGGCAATTACTACAAATCAGAAAAAAGAAACATTTAAGGCGCTGGCAATTGCCACTGTAAAAATTACACTAACAGGAATAGTTATTGGCCTTTTTCACGAATACGATTTTTGGGTTGGCTTATTATTATTTATTCGCTTAATTGCATTTTTATATAAGAACTATTACCAATCAACTTCTAAAAATTGGATTTTATTAGCAGGAATGATTATTACCGGAATTCTAGGAATTTGTGCTGAACTTTGGGGCGTAACAAATGCTTTTTGGGAATATCATGATTTATCAAACAACAGACAATTACCATATTGGTTGCCATTTGCTTGGATGTTTGCCTTTCGATTTATTTATGTATTGGAAAGTAAATTAATTGTTTCATTACAATTAAAAAAGATGAGTCACAAAAATTGGCTTGCCATTTTTATTACCGCATTTTTCCCTGCTTACGGAGAAGTGATTACAATAAACTTAGGTGTTTGGACGTATTCTTGGCCGTATCAATTTTTAGGCGTTCCGTTGTATGCAGTTCTTTGTTTGGTTGCTTTGCACATGGGAATCAATTTTATGTTGAGTATTTGGGTAAAAAAGAAGAACATAAAAGATGCTGTTTTTATCAATGAAGATTAATTCTGATAACTCCAAGCTACAATTCTTGTCACTTTATTTCCTTGATGCATCGGAATAATTTTAAACTCTTGAACTCCCAATTTCTTACCAGATTTCTGTAAACTTTCTACATTTTCTTTTTTAGAAACTAAACTTGTAAACCAAGTTGATTGGTTTTTATACAAAGAACTTTGATATAAATAATTGTGTAAAAACGCTTTTTCTCCACCAACATACCAAAGTTCATTATTGTTTCCAGCAAAATTACGAACAGCATTTGTTCCTAAATTTCTGGTTTTTCTTCTGTTTGCTCCTCTCGCCTCTTCTGCCGATTTATAAAACGGCGGATTACACATTACTGCCGTAAAAGAATCTTCCGATTCTATAATTCCTTTTAAAATATCATTCTCATCAAATTGTTGACGTAATTTAATTTTGGAATCCAACTCATTATCATCAATAATATCTTGTGCAGAATCTAAAGAATCTAAATCGATATCTGTTCCAACAAAGTCCCAATCGTACACAGAAACGCCTAATAACGGATAAATACATGTTGCTCCCGTTCCAATATCTAAAATTGAAATATTTTTTTCCCCTTGTAATACATCATTTAAATGATGAATATAATCAACTCTACCTGGAATTGGTGGGCATAAATTTTCGTCCGGAAACTCCCACTTTTTAATATTATAATCGGCAAATAATAAAGATCTATTCAATTCTTTTACCGCTTTTGGATCAGAAAAATCGATACTCAAATTTTCATATTCATTTTTAATCACAAATTGCTCTAATGCAGCATTTGCTTTAATCAATTTTTGAAAATCGTATCCAGAATTATGAATGCTGTTTGGGTGAAAATTAGTTGTTTTCTTCATTATAATTCTAAGATTGTAAATTTTAAATCCAATGGTTGTAATGTTGATTTTAATGCATCAATAAAAGCATCACCATATTCTAAATAGTATTCAGAAAAATTACGTTGACGTTCTTCTAAACTTTGATTCGGAAATAATTGTGTTTTTAAATCAGCAATACGAATTACCAAATCTTGCTGACGTCTTTTTTCTGCAACCAACAAACGTTTTTCTAGATTATCTAATCCGTTTAATTGTTTTTTTTCTTGAGCATTTACTGCACCAACAAAAGAATCATCTGTTTCATTTGCCACTCTTCGTAACATTAAGAATTGTTGCTCTAACAGTGTTTTTGCATCTAAAAAATTAAATTCAATCTCTGAGTTTTCATTAACTTTTTTCTTCAATACATCATTCAGTTTTAAAAATAATTCTTCGGTAGAAATACTTAAATTATCTAATTTCCGCTGTTGTTTAGTAGAAATAACTTGAACAGAATTACGTAACACCAAAATAGGAAAAGGAACTTTTACTTCTTCAAAATATGCTTTTAATTCTAGCCAATATGCAAGTTCTCCACCTCCACCAATATATGCCAAGTTTGGCAAAATAACTTCTTGATATAAAGGTCGCATAATTACATTTGGCGAAAATAATTGTGGGCTTGCATTTACTTCCTGTAGTATTTCTTCCTTGGAAAAAGTAATATCTGTATTGTTTACTTTGTAAACTCCATTTTCAAAGACAATACGTTCTCTATAGTTTTCTCCTAAATAAAACAGATTAATTTCTCTAGGATTTACTTGTACTTTATAGTTTTTTCCTAAACTAGAAACTGTATTAGAAACTTCATTAAAGGAAACTTGCTCTTTTAATTCTTGTGTTATAAATGGAGCAAATACTTGTTTTAATTGTTTGTCGTCTCCATCAACAATTACCAATCCGTATTTAGCAAAAAGTTGATTGGCAATATATCTAGTTGCTTCTGTTAATGTGTTGTGTTCTAGGTATCCTTTTGTAAAGATGTCTCTTAAAAAATCAGCATTTCTAGTAGTTCCTAATTGAGTAGAAAACTGTTCAAAAACTTCTTTCAATCCTTCAGTAGAAAAACGCCCAACAGCTCCACCATCATTTCTTTTCCATTGTACTTTTTTACTCTTGAAATTAAAATAGTTGATTTCATCAAAATCATGATCTTCAGTTGCCATCCAATAAATCGGCACAAAATTATCCGCAGGAAATTGCTCTTTTAATTCTTCTGCTAAATTGATTGTAGAGATAATTTTATAGATAAAATACAACGGACCTGTAAATAAATTTAATTGATGTCCAGTTGTTACGGTAAACGTATTTGGCTGTAAAAGTGCATCAATATTTTGTTGGGTTTCTTCAGAAATTGCAACGTTTTTATATTGATTTTTTAATGCAGAAACCAATATTTTTCTGGTTTCTAAAGAAAAAGAAGTTCGTTTTTCTTCAAGTTGATTTTTAAATCCGTTTGCATCAGAAAAATTATTGTAAAAAGGTTGAATAGCTTCTTTCTGCTCTAAATAATCAATCATTGTTTTAGAAAAGAAACCTGTTTTTTGAAAAGGAATTTGTGTAACTTTCATCTATAATTTATTCTCTTTAT
>JBLHOD010000082.1:0-5824 GCA_047622545.1 Polaribacter sp.
AAAAGAAATTTGGGGTGATTATTTAGCGGTTTTTGACACGATTTTAAAAAATACAGTAACTAATTTAACTGATAACAGTTCGTATTGGGAAAGCTCACCAAAATTTGGAAGAGGAAATCCGAAATACGAATTTGAAGGCGATGCTCATGATTGGTGGGTTTGGCATGATGCAAGACCTTTTGAACATTTCCAAAAACAAGTTCCGAGATTTATGAGCGAGTTTGGTTTTCAATCTTTTCCTTCGTATGAAACCATTCAATATATCAATCAAAAAGAAGAAATTGATTTAAAAACAGAAGGAGTAAAATCACATCAAAAACATAGTAGAGGTTTTCAATTGATTGATGAATACATGCAGCGTGATTATAAAATTACGACTACAGATGAAGATTATGTGTATGTAAGTCAGTTGTTGCAGGCCAAAGGAATTGTAATGGGAATTGAAGCGCACAGAAGAGCAAAACCAACCAATATGGGAACATTGTTTTGGCAATTAAACGATTGTTGGCCGGCAATTTCTTGGTCGAGTATTGACTATTTTGGGAATTGGAAAGCCTTACAATATAAAGCAAAAAAGGCTTTTAAGAATGTACTTATTTCTTATGAAGAGAACGAACAAAATATCTTAACCTATATTGTTAATGATACTTTTGAAAGTATTTCGAAACAACTTACCATGAAAGTTATCGATTTTAAGGGAAATGAAATTTGGTCAAATTCTGAAGATATTTCTGTAGGAGAAAATACAAGCCAAAAAGTATATAGCTTTCCAAATGTCGATATTGATAGAAAAAATCAAGTATATATTACAGAATTTAATGGAGAGAAAGCACTTCATTTTTTTAGCAGCCCAAAAGAGTTAAATTTACCAAAAAGAGAAATTCAAAAAGAAATTATAAAAACTAAAACTGGATTTTCAATCACTTTAAAAAGTGACGTTTTACAGAAAGATGTGTTTTTGTTTACTAAAGAAAAGGGTCATTTTTCTGACAATTTTTTTGATATGCTCCCTAATGAATCGATTACTATTGAGTTTACAACAGAAGGGAATTCTTTAAATGATTTACAAATTAAAACGTTGAATTTAATTAACAATACTGTCATTCCTGCGAAGGCAGGAATCTAAATTGAGTTTTTCTTTAAAAACTTAGACTCCAAAAAACCCAATCCATAACCAATGTGTTGGGTAAAAGAGGTGATCATACTTAAAAAAGCGACAGTTATATTTTTATTCTGAAACAATGAATCTAAAAATATCAGCAAGAAATAGAAACCATATAATGGCAACAATTGCCAATAGCCAAAAAGAGCAGCAATACAACTGAGATCAAATCCTATAATAAATAAAGAAGGAAACCAATACGTGATTTTAGCGGTTCCAGGATAGCGTTTATTTAATTGCGGTCTAGCAGTTCCAAAAGCAAAAGTTTGCTTAAAAAACTGTTTAATTGTGCTTCTGCGCTTATGATACACAAAGGCGTTGGCAATCAATTGAGTTTCAAAATCATTTTCCAATAAACGGAAAGTTAAGTCAATATCTTCACCAACCTTAAGGTTTGCGAATCCTTTTGTTTTGCTAAATGCTGTCTGTGACAGTCCAAGGTTAAAACTTCTTGGTTGAAATTTCCCAACAGCATTTTCTTTTCCTCTAATTCCGCCAGTTGTTAAAACAGAAGTCATGGAATAATTAATTGCTTTTTGTATCGCAGTAAAACTATCATGAGCTGCATCTGGACCTCCAAAAGCATCTGTAAAATTGTGTTCTAAGGCTTTTTTTACTTCTGTCAGATATTGTTTCGGAAGGAGTACATCAGAATCTAAAATGATAAAATAGTTTCCGCTTGCTTTTTCCATTCCGAAATTTCGGCTTGCTCCTGCTCCACTATTTTCTTTGAAGTAATACGTGACATTGAGTTGGGATTTGTACTTCTCTACAGTAATTTCACATAAATCAGTAGAACCATCTTCAATAATCAACACTTCAAAATCATCCGTAAAATCTTGCTTGGTAACACTTTCTAATAACTCGTCAATTTCGTTTGGACGATTGTAAACAGGAATTATGATGGAGAAGTTTAATTTCATTTAAAACAAAGATAACGAAAAAGAAAGTTGCTCCTTAATCTTGTATTCACTTCTCTTTTTATTAGTTCAACAATTCTTTTGCATGTGTAATTGCAGAATCTGAAATGTCTTTACCGCTTAGCATTTCTGCAATTTCTACAATACGTTCATCTTCTGATAATTGTTTTAGGTTGGTTGTGGTAACTCCTGCAACATCCTCTTTAAACACTTTGTAATGTTGATTTCCTTTTGCAGCAATTTGAGGTAAATGCGTAATGGTAATTACCTGCATATGTTGAGACATTTCCTGCATAATTTTTGCAATTTTATTAGAAATCTCTCCAGAAACTCCGGTATCAATTTCATCAAAAATGATCGTTGGTAATTGTGTGTTTTCGGATAGTATCTTTTTGATTGCCAACATAATTCTAGACAATTCTCCTCCGGATGCAACTTTTTTAAGTTCTCCAAAATTGCCGCCTTTATTTGCAGAAAACAGAAAGTTTAACTGGTCTTTTCCGTTTGATAAAAAAGATTTTGATGCAGAAAGCTCTATTGAAAAACGTGCTTCAGGCATCCCCATTTCTGACAATAAATATTCTAACTTCTTTTTTAGATTTGGAAGTATTTTTTTTCTAGCATTTGAAATTAGAATAGCTACTTCATCTAATTTATCAGAAACCTCATTAATTAGTTGTTGCTTTTGTTTGATTATTTCTTCTGCATTTTCTACTTGATCAACTTTTTCAGACAAAGACTCTTGAATTTCTAATAATTCAGAAACTGAATTTACGTAGTGTTTTTTTTGTAAATTATAGAGTAACTGCAATCTATCATTCAGTTTTTCTAATTCATTTGGATTTGAATCTATTGAATCATTTGCATCCTCTAACTCAGCAACAATATCATCTAATTCAATTTTTACACTTGTAATTCTATTTGATAATTCTTCATATTCTTTAGAAAATGGCGCAATTTTCTGCAATCTATTTTCTAAGGTATTTAGTAGCGTTTGGATTCCGATTTCTTCAGCAGAAACAATATTGACTGCTTCAGATAAATTCAATTGAATATCTTCTACATTATTTAACTTTTCAAACTTTTCTTCTAATTCCTCCTGTTCATCAATCTTTAAACTCGCCTCAGTTAACTCATTGAATAAATGAAAATTATAATCGTACTGTTGATTTGCTTCTCGTTGTTTCGCTTCTAATTCTTGAAATTCCTTTTGATAAACACTCAGTTGCTTTAATCCACGTTGATAGGAAGCTAAATTCTGTTCGTTTTTTGCTAAAACGTCTATAATATGAAACTGAAAAGTTGAATCAGACAATTCTAATGTTTGATGTTGAGAATGTACATCAATCAATTTTCCTTTTAATTCAGTTAAAACCGATAATTTAACTGGTGTATCGTTCACAAAAGCCCGCGATTTCCCTGAAGGTAAAATTTCTCGCCTAATAATGGTTTGTGCTTCGTAATCTAAATCAACCGAATTAAAGAAAGCTTCCAAATTGTAATTAGAAATTGCCAACTCTGCTTCTACCACACATTTCTTAGAAGTATCTTTTAGTGATAATAAATCTGCTCTATTTCCTAGAACCAACCCTAAAGCACCTAATAAAATAGATTTTCCTGCTCCAGTTTCTCCAGTAATAATAGACAAGCCATTATTAAAGTTAATTGACAACTGGTTGATTAACGCGTAATTTTGTATAGAGATTGATGCTAACAAGTATAAATAATTTTAAAATCTAAAATTACTTAATTTTTCGCCACTTATCGTTATTTGTTGGAGAAATTCTTTGCAAAAGGCTTTGCATTTTAGAAGCATTACTAGTTCTTGGTCCGTCAGAAAATAGGGTTGCAATTTCGTCTGCTTTTGCATCTAAGAAAAACCGAATAATATGATTTCCAATTACTTTGTTATACAAGTTCTCTAATTGTAAAACCGAGCTTTCTATAGTAGATTTCGCTTTGTTTTTGTCTTTAGAAAACACATCCATACCAAGCCTATGATAATTGTACAAGATGTTTTTAAATCCGGTTAATTTAGCAGAAGTTAAATTATCTATCAATGTATACCGGTTTTGTTTCCCTACTTGATCTGCCCAACCAGAACCGCCACTTTGCTGCGCTAACAATTGTACATCTTTGGCTTTTTTGTAATAAGAATCACCTCCATTTAATTTAAACGTATCGGCGTCAATTCCTAAAATTATATGTACATAAAACACAAGTGTTGAAATCAAATTAGATTCAAAAATAGTTTCGTTATAATTGAATGGCTGAAACTCATCATATTTAAAATTAAAATCAGAATCGCTAATATTTAATATTGGCGTTGTAAAAGAGGTCCCATAAACGGGTCTAACAGCTTGTATTTGGATACTTGCTTCAAAACGATTAGAACTTGCTTGTTTGTTAATGGTAATTGTAAAGGCGCAATTAATTCTTTCTTGTGCTTTAAAGTTTTTATCTGTCCACTTTTTTTGATTGATGAACTCTGTAAGTGACGTTTGTAAAGTTGTAAAAACTTGTTTATTTGATCCAGATATCTTATCAGAATTCACAGTAATTAATGCATTTAACTCTTGAGCATTTGTAGTAGTTAATGCTAAAAGAACAAAAAGTAAAGTACTAAATTTACGCATTTATTTTCTGTAAAATATGATTTATGATATCGTTTGCAACTTCAGATTTAGGTTTCAATTCAAATGAAATTTTACTTAAATCGGCATTAATAATTGTTACTTTATTTGTGCTTTTTGCAAATCCAGCGCCTTTGTCTTGTAGAGAATTCAGGACAATCATGTCTAAATTTTTTCGCTGTAATTTCCCTTCTGCATTTTCCAGTTCATTATCTGTTTCTAAAGCAAATCCAACTAAAAATTGATTCTTTTTTATCGCTCCTAAAGAAGCTAAAATATCTTTTGTTGGCGTTAACTGAATCTCTAACGTATTCTTGGTCTTTTTTATTTTCTGAGTTGCAATATTTTTAGGTTTATAATCTGCAACTGCAGCAGATAAAATAGCAATATCTACGTTTGTAAACTCTTTATGAACGGCGTCATACATTTCTGAAGCAGTTGTAACATTTATTCTGTTAATAAAAGAATGTTTTATTTGTTGACTTGATGGTCCAGAAATTAAAAGTACTTCTGCTCCTAGATTTGCTGCTGCTTTTGCAAGCTCAAATCCCATTTTACCGGTAGAATGATTTCCAATAAAACGAACTGGATCAATAGCTTCATATGTTGGCCCTGCAGTAATTAAAACTTTTTTTCCTTTTAAAGGCAATTTAGAAAGGATATCATTTTCTATAAATGAAACAATATCTTCTGGTTCTGCCATTCTTCCTTCACCAACCAATCCGCTCGCTAATTCACCACTTGCAGCAGGAATTAAAATAGTACCGAAACTATGTAATTTCTCTAATGCGTTTTTTGTTGATGGATGTTGATACATATCTAAATCCATTGCTGGCGCAAAATAAACTGGACACTTTGCTGATAAATAAGTTGCCAACAATAAGTTATCACAAGTTCCATTTGCCATCTTAGACATTGTGTTTGCTGTTGCAGGAGCAACTAACATTACATCTGCCCAAAGGCCTAAATCTACGTGATTATTCCACAATTCGTTCTCCTCTTCTTTATCATAAAAAGTAGATAAAACTGGATTTTTAGAAAGTGTTGAAAGTGTAAGTGGAGTGATAAAATCTTTCGACGCAGGTGTCATAACGACCTTTACTTCTGCG
>JBLHOD010000083.1:0-5601 GCA_047622545.1 Polaribacter sp.
ATATTAAAAAAGAAGGTTGCCCCAATTGCATGATTTGCATCTTTTGCAGCCAACATACGTTGTGCAATATAACCACCACCACCTGGCTCTGATCCCGGATACCAAGTACTCCACCATTGCACAGCTAACGGAATTACTAATAATGTGATTACAGCTTCTGTATCATTAAAATCTGGTAGTATTGACAATTTATCAACAACATTTTCATTCGTTAACATGGCTTCTAATCCGCCAACTTCTGGAAGATTCACTAAATAAACTGCTGCCCAAATTGCGCCAGTCATAGCTACAAAGAACAAAATAAAATCTGTATATACAACTCCTTTAAATCCTCCAACGGCACTAAACACTACTGTTACTAGACCTGCACTTAATACTGTTTGCCAAGGCTCTAGACCTAACATGATTCCACCAATTTTAATTGCTGCTAACGTCACAGCTGACATCGTAATCACATTAAAAATAACACCTAGATACAATGCTCTAAATTTTCTTAAAAATTTAGCAGGCTTCCCTCCATAACGCAATTCGTAAAATTCTAAATCTGTTTTCACATTCGATTTACGCCATAATTTTGCATACACAAAGACGGTAAGCAATCCCGTTATTAAAAACGCCCACCAAACCCAATTTCCAGATACTCCATTTTCACGAACTACATTTGTCACAAAATTGGGAGTGTCTGTAGAAAAAGTTGTTGCTACCATAGACAATCCTAATAACCACCATGGCATTGTTCTTCCTGAAAGAAAAAACTCTGTTGAGTTTTTTCCTGATTTTCTAGAAACATAAATCCCAATAAATAGTGTAATTGCAAAGAAGGAAATAATTAAAACGTAATCTAATGTACTTAATGAAACCATTGTATAATTTTTGAAAGTTGTAAAGTACTACTTTTTTGAGAATATAATTGCAAAATAAATTGAAGCTCCCAAGTGTAAGATTTGTATTTTTGCATTTGTATGCAAAGAGTACAAAAAAGTTTTTCGGTAGAATCTATTAATGAGTTTAAATCAAAAATTTTGATTTGGGCACAACAATACGAAGCAATTTCT
This sequence comes from Polaribacter sp., assembly GCA_047622545.1. GTDB lineage: Bacteria > Bacteroidota > Bacteroidia > Flavobacteriales > Flavobacteriaceae > Polaribacter. The sequence goes on from JBLHOD010000083.1 coordinate 1,056, forward strand.
TGGTTAGATTCAAATCAATACAATCAAAAATATTCTTCTTTTGACGCCATTTTAGCTGTTGATGAATTTACCTCTATTAAAACAGATTACACCAACGCTTTTGATAAATTAAAGGAATATCAATCTATTACAAATGATTATTTGTTTGGGTATTTGAGTTATGATTTAAAAAATGATGTTGAAAATTTATCATCTAAAAATTTTGATGGATTGGATTTTTCTGATTTGTATTTCTTTCAACCTCAACGAATTATTTTTATCAAAGGAAACACAGTTGAGTTTTCTTATTTAAAAATGATTGATGATGAAATTGATTCCGACTTTGAAACAATTTTCGCTACCAAAAGCCATCTAGAAAAAAAATTAGCATCAAAAGAGATAAAAATTAAACTTCGAATTCATAAAGACGAATATCATCAAAAAATTACTGCAATTTTAAATCACATTAACAGAGGAGATATTTACGAAGCTAATTTTTGTCAAGAATTTTATGCAGAAAATGCAACGATTAATCCGCTAGAAGTCTATCATCATTTAAATGAAATTTCTGAACCACCTTTTGCTACGTTTTTAAAATGTGAGCATCAGTATTTATTGTCTGCTTCACCTGAAAGGTATATTAAGAAAGATGGGAAAAAAGTAATTTCTCAACCTATAAAAGGAACTGCAAAACGATTAGTTAGCAAAGTTGATGATGAGCAAATTTCGTTTGAATTGGCAAGAGATGAAAAAGAACGTTCCGAAAACATTATGATTGTAGATTTGGTGAGAAATGACTTGTCAAAAACCGCAATAAAAGGAACTGTAAAAGTGGAGGAATTGTGTAAAGTGTATTCTTTTAAACAAGTGCATCAATTAATTTCTACGGTAGTTTCTGAAGTAGAAAACACCACGCATCCAGTAGATATTATTAGAGAAACTTTTCCGATGGGAAGCATGACTGGAGCGCCAAAAGTTTCTGCAATGAAAATTATTGAAGAACAAGAAGAGACCAAACGTGGATTGTATTCTGGTGCTGTTGGGTATTTTACTCCGAATGGCGATTTTGATTTTAATGTTGTGATTCGAAGTATTTTGTACAACGAAGAAAATAAGTATATTTCCTTTTCTGTTGGAGGTGCAATTACTGCTAAATCTACTCCAGAAAAAGAATATGAAGAGTGTTTATTAAAAGCAAAAGCCATGAAATATGTGCTTACAAATTCTGATTACTAATGATTATCAACCAAGACGAAAAATTTCAAAAAACAGTTGCATCTATTGAAGGAACCTATCAAGTTCAAGATGTTTTTAATATATTTATTGCGTTGTATCCAGAAGACTGGAAACAACTAAAAATAAATTATTCTAAATTTAACCGAAGTAAACAATTTGGTAAAACAATTCCATTACCAAAACCAGAAGTTTCTTTAAAAAAGATGATTCAAGTTTGGATGTCCAAAAACAAAAAATTACCTATGTAATGTTGATTAAAAAGATTCTTTTTCTGAGTTTATTCCTATTGAGTTTTTCTTTAAACGCTCAAAAATTAACCTATGGAAACCCTTCTGAAGTGCATATGGATTCGCTTTTTATGTATACAAAAGTAGATTCTCTTATTACAGATGCCATTCAGAAACAAGCATTCCCAGGAGCGCAAATTTTGGTGGCAAAAAACCATAAAATCATTTTTCATAAAGCGTATGGTTTTCATACGTATGATAGCGTTCAAAAAGTAGAATTGAACAATCTATACGACATTGCTTCTGTAACAAAAATTTTAGGTCCACTACCAGCAATTATGAAATTATACGACGAAGGAAAAATCGATTTGGATGCTCCTTTTAGTACCTATTGGAAACCTTGGCAAGGAAGAAGCGACAAAAAGAATTTAACAGTTAGAGAAATATTAGCACATCAAGCTGGGTTAAATCCATATATCGTTTTTTTGAGTGAAATTTTAAACAAAAACAAAACATTAAAATCTCGATTTGTAAAGACAGATTCTAGAAATAACTATACAAGTCAGGCGTATGACAACCTTTTTATAAAAGATCGTTTTAGAAATAAAATGTATCGTCAAATAAACAGATCTAACGTTTCTGACATAAAAAAATACAAATACTCTGGGTTGCCTTTTTTACTATTTCCGAAAATAATTTCTGATATCACTAATGAAAATTACAGCGATTATTTACAAGAAAACTTCTACAAACCTTTAGAGGCAAACACACTTGGTTTTATTCCAAAAACTAAGAATTTTACAAATAATATCGTTCCGACTGAAATAGATTCTTTGTTTAGAAAAGACTTAACAACAAACTGGGTTCATGATGAGAATGCAGCTTTAATGGGTGGCATTTCTGGTAATGCAGGTTTATTTGGAAGCGCTTTAGATTTGGCAAAAATAATGCAAATGTATTCCAATTATGGACATTACAATTATAAGCAATACATTTCTAAAGGCACATTAAAAGAGTTTACAAAAATTCAGTTTCCAGAAAATGAAAATCGTCGTGGTTTAGGTTTTGACAAACCATTAATTGGCAATGATACTTTGCCGATTAACAAAGCATATCCTGCTCCAGAAGTGAGTGCAGAAAGTTTTGGCCATTCGGGTTTTACAGGAGCTTTTGTTTGGGCAGATCCAAAGAACGATTTAGTTTTTATATTTTTGTCAAACAGAGTTTATCCGAGTAGAACTCATAGAAATATTTACAATTTAAATGTCCGTCCAAAAGTGCAACAAGTATTTTATCAAGCCATCAACAAATCAAAAGAATAATCTAGTTTTACCAAGAAATGTTAAAAAAATTACAACAACATATCAATCTTAAATTCTCTTTTTTAAAGGATAAAAAAATATTGATTGCCATTTCTGGCGGAGTTGACAGTGTTGTGTTAACGCATTTATTTGACAAATTAAATTTCGACATTTCTTTAGCGCATTGCAATTTCAATTTACGTGGAAACGAAAGTGATAAAGATGAATTTTTTGTGAAAGAATTAGGGGGAAAGCTGAATGTAAAAACATTTACTACACGTTTTGAAACTGAAAAATACGCACAAGAAAATCAGTTTTCAACGCAAGTTGCTGCAAGGAACTTACGTTATGATTGGTTTCAAGAAATCAGCAATCAACATCAATTTGATTTTGTTATTACAGCGCATCAGGCAGATGATAACTTAGAAACTTTTATCATCAATTTAACTCGCGGAACTGGTTTAGAAGGTTTAACTGGAATTCCGGAATTGAATGGCAATATTGTTCGTCCTTTTTTAATTTTTTCTCGTTATGAAATTGAAAATTATGCCAAAGAAAATACCATTGAATGGAGAGAAGATAAAAGTAATACTTCTACAAAATATGTTCGTAATAAAATACGGCATCAAATTGTTCCAATTTTAAAAGAAATCAATCCAACGCTATTAGAAAGTTTTCAAAAAACATCTGAACATTTACAAGAAAGTCAACAGATAATTGATGAATCAATTACTGATTTTAAAAAAAAAGTAGTTAAAAAATCAGAAAACGGATTTCTAAAAATTGATATTGCTAAAATTCAACAAACCAACAATCCGAAGGCATATTTATATCAACTTTTAAAAGAGTTTGGCTTTACAGAATGGAATGATATAACTCACTTACTTACTGCACAATCTGGGAAAGAAGTGGTTTCTAAAACACATCGATTATTAAAAGATAGATATTTTTTAATTGTATCAAAAAGAGAAGAAAAAACGACAAATACTGTGTTTATAATTTCAGAAAATACATCAGAAATTAAGAATCCAATTCATTTAAAAATTTCTACTATTTCAGAAATCGGAAACGAAAATGCGCAAACTATTTATATAGATGAATATAAAATTACTTTTCCGTTAACTTTAAGAAAGTGGCAACATGGAGACTTTTTTTATCCAAAAGGAATGCAAGGAAAAAAGAAAATTTCCAACTATTTTAAAGATAAAAAATTCTCTTTAATAGACAAAGAAAACACTTGGTTGTTGTGTAATGAAAATAACATAATATGGATTGTTGGACATCGACAAGACAATCGTTTTTTAGCAGATAAAAACACTTCTTCTATTTTAAAAATAGAACTTTGCTAAACGCATAAAGCTTTGTTAATTTAAGAAAATCTTCTATTAATAAACTTCAAGTTTTAAGTTTTTAAAAATTGATTTTGTACTTTTATCAATCATTAAATAAAAATTATGAAAAAGACAATTACCCGCAGCATTTATGTCGCTTTATTATTTCTTTGCACGTATGCAAGTGCACAACAGATTGATTTAAACGACCCATTGCCAATAGACAAAACTTTTAGAAAAGGTGTTTTACCTAATGGAATGACCTATTATATTAAAAACACTGATGTTACTAAAAATGTAGCTAGTTATTATATCATCCAAAATGTAGGTTCTATTTTAGAAAAAGACAATCAACAAGGATTAGCTCACTTTTTGGAGCATATGGCATTTAACGGTACCAAAAATTTTGCTGGAAAAGGTATTTTAAATACCATGGAGAAACAAGGGCTTATTTTTGGAAGAGATATTAATG
>JBLHOD010000084.1:0-5592 GCA_047622545.1 Polaribacter sp.
GCATGAATTAATTCGTGCTCTATAATTGCTTCTTGTTTCTCTTTCGGAATATCTTTTCCTAAAAAAATATAATTAAAAAACGAAAATGCGCTGTTCTCTTTTGGTAGCAAAATCAATTTATAAAAGTATTTTTTTATGGTTTCATTCTTTGTAATTAACTGAATAATTCTAAACAGTTTCACCATAAATACACCCGTAAAAAGCGCAACTCCAACCCAAAATAAAAGGTTTAGATAATTGATAGAACCATCTGTATAAAATGTAGTTTGCTCAATTACTTTTTGAGGAGACAACATCACTTCTGGCAGTAAAATCATAATTTCTTGTGGCATTGCTTTTTGAAAAGTTGGAATCTTTATCAAAGGCAATACAAAAGACAAAATTGGTGTTCCTAACAAATACCATCTGTTGTGTGTATGAAACGTTTCTTTACTTAAAAAGAAGTCGTACACCGCTAAAAACAGTACTTGAAATATGATTATTTGTAAAATATAATTTATCATAGTTGTGTTTTTTTATTAGGCAATGATATTTTTCCACATTGAGCAAAAGCAGAATCTCTTACTATTGAAATTTTCATTTCTTTCAAAAAAACGGACATAAGTTTGCCATAATCATCTGATTTCTTTTCTGCATTTTTACTTAGAATTCTAAAAACATACACTTTTACTTTTCCATTTTTATCAAAATAGATTTTATTAAATATTTTTATTTTTTCCTCTTCCACATCCCAATTAAAATTATTTTCACTTAAGAAATTATTTAATTCTTTGTGCAATTCTGTCCAAGAGCTTAAAACTAAATCATAATTTTTCGTACTAATAGCAGGATTTAATAGATTAGGATGCTTTTTGTCCAATTCCATTTTTAATAATTCAACCTTTGCACTGTCATCATCTACATTAAAAACCAAGACTTTACTTTCGGTTTTATTACTGCAACTAATCGCTAATAATAAACAAATCAATACTCGCTTTTTCATTATTCTTTTTTCTTGTTAATTTCTTTCAAAACACTTTCTAGTTCAGAAATATCCATATCGTTCTTTTTTACAAAAAAAGAAACCATACTTTTAAAAGAACCATCAAAATAACCATCCATCACTTTGTGCAACGTTTGGTTACTATACACATCTTTATCTACAATAGGGTAATACACATAACCTCTTCCTTTAGGTTTGTGATCTACAAATTCTTTGGTTTCTAAAATTCTAATAATCGTAGAAACTGTATTGTATGCTGGCTTCGGATTTGGGATTTGCTCAATAATTTCTTTTACTGATGCTTCGCCTAAACTCCATAAAACCTGCATAAACTGCTCTTCTGCTTTCGTTAATTGTTTTATCATTTTCAACTAAGTTTTTAGTTTAATAAAACAAATATAACTAAATATTTAGTTTAAACTAATTTATTAGTTAAAAAAATCAGTAACAAACTTTTTGTATTTTCGTCTTACAATAAAAACTACATGGATATACTCTTACTTTTTCTAGGCTTAATCTGTATGATTCTAGGAATCATCGGAGCTTTTTTACCCATTTTACCCGGACCTTTAACTGGTTGGCTTGGTTTATTAATTTTAAGTCTTACAACTGCTGTGCCAAAAGACTGGACTTTTTTAGGAATCACTTTAGCAATTGCTGTTCTTGTTTGGATACTCGATTATTTTATTCCTGCAATGGGAACAAAACGATTTGGCGGAAGTAAATCTGGAGTGTACGGAACTACTATTGGTTTGTTGATTGGTTTGTTCTCTCCTATTCCCTTCGGAATTTTAATTGGTGCTTTTATCGGTGCTTTTATTGGTGAAATGATGCACGACACTAAAGATACAGATAGGGCTTTAAAAGCTTCTTTTGGTTCTTTACTCGGTTTCTTTGTTTCTGCAAGTTTAAAATTTGGAGTTGCCTTGGTCTATTTTTGGTTTTTTATCAGCACAACTTGGGAATATAAATCGACCTTTTTTTAGATACTTATGTCATTCCTGCGAAGGCAGGAATCTATCATTTAGTCAGTTTGGATTCCTGCCTCCGCAGGAATGACAAATCAATATAAATTCTTAAAAAGAAATGGATTTAATAATTTTTAATGAAGTTAGTAAACAAGTTTAGCCCTGATTACAGCAATTGTTTGAGCTCTTTTTTTTATACTGAAATAAATTCAGCATAAAAAAAAGCGAGTGCGAAAAGCAGGAAATAGCTTCAAAAAAGAACAAAAAAAAAGCGTCCCATCTCAGGGAAGCTTTCCATTGGTTAACAAAACCACGACACTTTTATGAAAGTGCCAAAACAACACAACTAAATGCTACTTTTATAAAAAGCAGCCCGCGAATATACAAGCTTTATTTAAACTAACAATACCTAACTGAAAATTTGTAAAATTTCTACAAAGAACTAGATTGCTTTATTATGTAATTGATTGTATCTTTGGGCCTTTATTATAATTATCCTATAAAGAATACCGCATTATGCAATTATCAGAACAAGAAGTTGTACGAAGAGAAAAACTATCAAAATTACGCGAACTAGGAATCAATCCTTATCCGGCAGATTTATTTCCTGTAAATCATACTTCAAAACAGATTAAGGAAAATTATGCAGAAAGTAAACAGGTAGTTATTGCAGGTAGATTAATGTCTAGAAGAATTCAAGGAAAAGCTTCTTTTGCAGAATTACAAGATTCTGAAGGAAGAATTCAAGTCTATTTTAATAGAGATGAAATTTGTGCAGGCGAAGATAAAACCCTCTATAATGATGTCTATAAAAAATTATTAGATATTGGAGATTTTATTGGAATTGAAGGAGAATTATTTACGACACAAGTAGGTGAAAAAAGTGTGCGTGTAAAAAACTTTAAATTATTAAGTAAAGCATTAAAACCACTACCATTACCAAGAACAGATACAGACGGAGTTGTACATGATGCTTTTACAGATCCAGAATTACGATACAGACAACGTTATGCAGATTTAGTTGTAAATCCGCATGTAAAAGAAGTATTTGTAAAACGAACAAAATTGTTCAACGCAATGCGTGATTTCTTTAATACCGCTGGATACTTTGAAGTTGAAACTCCAATTTTACAACCAATTCCTGGTGGAGCTGCAGCAAGACCATTTAGCACGCATCATAATTCGCTAGACATTCCATTATATATGAGAATTGCAAATGAATTGTATTTAAAGCGTTTAATCGTTGGTGGATTTGATGGTGTGTATGAGTTTTCTAAAAACTTCAGAAACGAAGGAATGGACAGAACACACAATCCAGAGTTTACAGCCATGGAAATCTATGTTGCATACAAAGATTACAATTGGATGATGGATTTCTGTGAACAATTATTAGAACATTGTGCAATTGCTGTAAACGGAACTACAAAAGCAACTTTTGGTGAACACAATATCGATTTTAAAGCTCCCTATGCAAGAGTAACAATGGCAGGTTCTATCAAACATTTTACAGGGTTTGATATTACTGATAAAACAGAAGATGAAATTCGCACTGCAGCAAAAGGAATGGGAGTTTCTGTTGATGCAACCATGGGAAAAGGAAAATTAATTGATGAAATTTTTGGTGAAAAATGTGAAGGAAATTACATTCAACCAACATTTATTACAGATTATCCTAAAGAAATGTCTCCGCTTTGTAAAGAACATAGAGAAAATCCAGAATTAACAGAACGTTTCGAATTAATGGTTTGTGGTAAAGAAATTGCAAATGCATATTCAGAATTAAACGATCCAATAGATCAACGTGAACGTTTTGAACATCAATTAAAATTAGCTGCAAAAGGAGACGATGAAGCTACAGAATTTATCGATTTCGATTTCTTAAGAGCCTTAGAATACGGGATGCCACCAACTTCTGGAATGGGAATTGGAATGGACAGATTGATTATGTTTTTAACCAACAATCAATCCATTCAAGAAGTATTATTCTTTCCTCAAATGAGACCAGAAAACAAAACTGTTACTGTAGAATTGAACGATGAAGAAAAAGCAGTGTTAGAAATCATTACTAAAGTAGGAAAAATAGACTTAAACGAATTAAAAAATCAATCAGGTTTATCTAATAAGAAATGGGACAAGACCATTAAACACCTAACAAAAAATAACGTTGCAAAAGTTTCTAAATCAGACGAAGGTTTATTTGTAGAAGTTGTTTAATAAAAAATAAACGATAACAATGTAGTTCCTTTTTTTTCGTTAAAAAGAGAGAAACAAAAAAACAAATTAGGTTTGACACAATTAATGTATGCTATGATTCGTAAAATACTGCTTCTTAGTTTTTCTATATTTCTCTTCACTTCTTGTCTAGAAAGTGAAATAAACTATATCAATCAGTCAGAAAACCAACAACGATATAATAGTCAAATTTTTCAAACAATTACAGTAGCAGAAGATGTCCGGTACGGAGCAAATGTTACTTTAGGAGGAGCTGCAATTGGTTTGTCTATGGATATTTATCAACCATCAAACGACACAGAAATCAATAGACCTTTAGTTGTTCTAGCTCACGGCGGAAGTTATATTTCTGGCGATAAAAAAGATTTTACAGAAGTTGCTTCGTTTCTGGCAAAAGCAGGTTATGTTGTGGTTTCAATTAATTATAGATTGTTAGATGTTACACCAACTCAATTAGCTTTTAAGCAAGCTGTCATCAATTCTGTTGCTGATATGAAAGCTGCTGTTCGTTATTTTACAAAAGATGTAGCTACAGATAATAGCTATAAAATTGACGCATCTAAAATATTTATTGGCGGATATTCTGCAGGAGCAATTACAGCATTACATTATGCCTATGTGAATACCGATGCCGAATTAACTACCATTGGCGGAACTACTTTTTTAGATTATGTAAACTCAAAAGGTGGTTTAGATGGTATGAGCGGAAACGAAACTTTTCCTTCTTCGGTAAAAGGAGTACTCAATATCTCTGGAGCCTTATTTAATTCGAATTTTATAAACACAAGCGAGCCTAGTTTGTACAGCATTCATGGAACTGATGATGCTGTTGTACCATATTTAAAAGGTAATGTAAACAATACAGGTATTATTGCTGATGGTTCTGGAATTTTACATCCGTATGCAACTTCACTTGGATTAAAAAATGAGTTAAAAACAATTGAGAGTGGAAAACACGATGCTTTTTTAAGCTGTAATTCTTGTTTGGTAGAGATAAGATCTTTCTTGTTTTCTCAACTTCAATAAATTACCTGATTTTTATTATATTTTTATTTACCTTTCGAATCGCTAACCAATTACCGTTTTGAAAAAAAATCTATTCCTAATTTTTATAATTAGCACTACAGCCCTATTTGCACAAAAAACTAAACAATTTTTTGTAAAACATATAAATACTGATATTACAGAAATTACCATCGATGGTTTATTAAATGAAGCCGATTGGTCGAAAACTAAAGCCACCACTAATTACTGGCAATATTTTCCGTCAGATTCTGTAAAAGCAAAAAATCAAACAGAAATAAAAATGATGTTTGATGATAAGAATTTATACGTAGCAATTACAGTACACGCAAAATCAAACGATTTTATCATTCCGTCTTTGCGAAGAGACTTTAGAGCTTCAGGAAA
>JBLHOD010000085.1:0-5568 GCA_047622545.1 Polaribacter sp.
ATACGTTGCTTTGTTTTCGCTAAAAAAACACTCAACATCTTCTGTTGAAACAATTTTTAAATGCTGACCAACTTTTATTGTAAATCGCTTTCTATATTTTCTATCAATTGGGTTTACTAACAGCTTTTTAATATCTTCAAAGTTTAATTGAACGTCTGTTTGTTGTACATGATGACTTTTATATTTTTCTACTGCTACTTTTAATTCGTCTTCGTCAATTGGTTTTAATAAATAATCGATGCTATTTAACTTAAACGCTTTTAACGCATACTCATCATACGCAGTGGTGAAAATAATTGCACTAGTAATCGTCACATGTTCAAAAATCTCAAAGGACAAACCATCAGACAATTGTATGTCTAAAAAAATTAAATCTGGATGCTCGTTGTTCTTAAACCATTCGATCGATTCTTCTACAGAATGTAACATCTTGCTAGCTTTAATACCTAACTCCTCTAGCATTCTACTTAATCTTCTTGCTGCTGGTTTTTCGTCTTCAATAATTATTACATTCATGGTTTACTAAAAGTTATTTTGTTTATCCATTTCTTCTTGTATTTTACGTTCTTCCCAGTTTTTACCGAAAAACTTATATCTATAAGTACTTACCCCATGAATCGCCAATCCAACTCCCCACCAAAAGAACAAACGATAATTACTCAACTCTGTAAATGCTTCAAGAAAAGAATCACCGTAAGAAATATCAAGGTAAATTCTTCTACCCATAAAAAATCCATTAATTATTACATATACAGCAAAGTGTTTGTAAAAACCTTTTAACTCTTCAACTCTCTTTTTAGCTTTTATGTATTTATTATTCCTGTTTTTAGTTTCCATGATTTCTTTTATTTTTATCTAAAATTTCTTTTAGCTTTCTTTCTTCCCAATTTTTTCCAATAACTTTAGATTCGAAAACTCCTAACCAGTGAAAAAATATTCCTAACCCCCAAATAAGCCAAACGGCATACATACCGAAGTCAGAAAAAATCTCAGTAACTGATTTATCTTCTGTAATTCCATCTATAACCTGAGCACCACTTATAAAAAGATTGACAGTAATATAAAAACCTAAATGAATGTAAAATCCTTTTAACTCTTCTACTCTCTTTTTAGCTTTTAAATATTTTTTATTTATTTCTGTAGTTTCCATAATTTCTTACAATTTAGAATTACGTTTTTCTTTTTCTAAAATTTCTTTCAATTTTCGTTCTTCCCAGTTTTTTCCCACAACATTAAATCCGAAAACTCCTAACCAGTGAAAAAAGATTCCAATTCCCCAAAATACCCAAGTTGAATATACTCCAAAATTCTGAATTACTTCGCCTAAAGAATCACCATCATCATCGTGCATTAAACCAAAAATAATGATTCCGCTTAAAAATGTATTAACAATAAGATACACAATTAAATGAACGTAAAAACCTTTGATTTTCTCTACTCTCTTTTTTGCTCTAAGATATTTAACACCTTCTATATTTTCTTCGTCTCTCATCATCTTATTATTTATAATCTCTGTATTTCTCTTCTTCTTCCATCATTTCTTTTATCTTTTTCTCTTCCCAATTGCTTCCTAAAAACGGATTGTAATTATAGGCATCCATTGCATGAAAGGCCAATCCCATTCCCCAACCGAACATCGGAAACCAAAACCAGTAAAACTCTGGTACAAACCGTAAATTTATAAATATTAAAAAGGGTATTACAATACAGTAACTTAATGCGTTTGCATAAAAACCTTTTAATTTATCTACTTGCTTCTTAGCTCTTAAATATTGTTGCTCTTTATTAAAATTTGACTCCATAACTTAATGTTTTATTGTTTTAATTATTCCCAATTAGACGTATCGTCTTCTTCATCCATCATTTCTTTAATCTTTTTCTCTTCCCAGTTTCTTCCTAAAAACGGATTGTAATTATACACGTCTAATCCGTGGAACAACACTCCAATTCCCCAACCGAACATTGGAAACCAAAACCAGTGAAATTGTGGTGACGTATATAAGTTAATAAATACTAAAAATGGAATAACGATACAGTAAGATGCTAGATTTTGATAAAATTCCTTTAGTTTCTCAACCTTTTCTACAGCTCTTACATAACTGTTGTTTTTTATTTCTTCTGTGTACATAATATTGTTGTTTTTTGTTAGTAATGGTAAACTTACTCTAAAGACCACACTGTCATTAGTGATTTCTACATTTCTCTTTGTTAGTAAGTGATACCTATCTGTTATATTTCTTAATCCTATTTTTGTGCTTTTACCAATTGCCTCTTTATGATTGACATTGTTTTCTATAATTAAAGCACCATTCTCTTCAAAAATTCTAAGCTTTAACGGTTTACTAGAAGAAACTACATTGTGTTTTACCGCATTTTCTAACAACAACTGCAATGATAAAGGCACTATCTTTAATTCTTCGTTGCTAATTTCTGACGGAATATCAAATTGTATTGCATCTTCAAATCGCATTTGTAATAATTCCATATACGTTCTTGCGAATTGTAATTCTTCAGAAAGCGGAATTAACTCTTTGTTTCTTTGCTCTAAAACATAGCGATATACTTTTGATAATTTTGTAGTAAAGCGTTCTGCTTGTTTTGGATTTTCTCCAATTAATGATGTTAATACATTTAAACTATTGAATAAAAAATGCGGGTCAATTTGGTTTTTTAACGACTCAAATTTTGCCGTTTCCGTTTTTGCTACAATTTCTTGTTTGTTACTTTTTTGTGTTTGTGAAGCTTTCCAGTTAATCATAAATCCACGAGCGTGAAAAAATACTGATATTGCTAGAGCGCCTATAATTGTAAATAAATGCACCAAAAATAAATCACCAAAGAAAAAATCATCAAAATTATTTCCTAAAATAAGTACATATTGCACATAATGAATTAATAATACGATAAAGATTGTGTAAAATAATGTAGCTATAATTCCTGCTGTAAGTCGCTGATTTGTTTGATCAACCCAACTCCATTTGGTATTTAAATACTCATTAATAATACCGTTTCCGAATCCTAATCCAAATGAATACATTGCAGAAAATAAAAATATAATTCCAACACCTTTTAAGGTAAATTGCTGATTTATAATCACAAATAAGATTCCAAATCCGATGGTTAATTTCAGACAAATAATCACCTCTTTTTTTAACTTATCTAGTGTTGAACTATTTTTATCCTCGCTCATGTTTTTTTATTTATCGTTAGAATAATACTTTTAATAGTACTCTTAAAATCTAATCTCTAAAGTTACATCTTTATCTGAAACTTCAAACTGTGCTTCATCAAAGTTTGGAGGACCAAAGCTCATTGGGTTATTAGAAACTCCATAATCTTCTAATGGCATTCCGTTTGCTTGAAAATCCATTTCATCATTACTATTTGCATCGTGAAAACAAATAACTGCATAATTTCCTGGCGCTACATTTGTAAAGACTACGGTGCTTTTTTTACCTTTTGGAGTACTCGATTGAATTTGTACAGGTGTTTTCATAAAATCCTCTTTGTTATACAAAGCATAATTTACTTTACCAGTATCACTAGAAACATTGTCTATTGATACTGTGATTGTTCTTTTTTCTGTGTTTGATTTTTTTGCTGTATACATTGATGTTTGAAATACAACTAGGATTGCGAAAATTGCTGTGAATACTTTCATGATTTTTTGTTTTATGATACTGAAATAAATTCAGTACAAGTTAATTACACAACAAAGATGTGACAACAATCTATTTTGAAAAAGTAAAAGAAACCGAATTGTATGTTTTTTAGGATGAATTGTAGAATTCTATGAATTCAACCCTTTTTTATAAGTTGACAATGCTCTTTCTCTAGCAAATTTATGTTCAACTATTGGCTGCGGATAGGTAAGTTCATTAAAATCCTTTACCCAAGTATGGATATACTTTAAGTCATTATCAAATTTTTTGATTTGTTCTGAAGGATTGAAAATTCTAAAATAGGGAGCAGAATCACAACCCGTTCCTGCTGCCCATTGCCAATTTCCGTTATTGGCAGACAAATCATAATCTAATAACTTATCAGCAAAATATGCCTCTCCCCAGCGCCAATCGATTAATAAATGTTTGCACAAAAATCCTGCAGTAATCATTCTTACTCGATTGTGCATATAGCCAGTTTCATTTAACTGTCGCATTCCTGCATCAACAATCGGATATCCAGTTTCTCCTTTACACCACTTTTCAAATTCATCCTCATTATTTCTCCATTCAACTTGATTGTATTTACTCTTAAAGTTCTCTGTTACAACTTTCGGAAAATGAAATAAAATCTGCATAAAAAATTCCCTCCAAATCAATTCGCTTAAATAAGTAGCATTCGTTTTTAATGCTCTTTTAATAAGTTTTCGAGTACTTAATAAACCAAATCGTAAATAAGGAGAAACATAGGAAGTTTGATCTATGAACGGAAAATCTCTAATAGAATCATATTGTTCTAAGTAAGATAAAGTATAGGGTTTTACTTTGATTTCACTCTCTGTAAACCCGATGGATTCTAAAGAAGGAAAGTCTGTTTTAAATGTATAAAAATTAGGTAAAGGTTTGTTTTCTGATAATAAACTCTCTTTAAATTTTAAAAGCCATTTGTTTTTATAAGGAGTAAAAACAGTATAAGGCAATCCGTTGTCTTTTACAACTTCTGATTCTTCAAAGACCACCTGATCTTTATACGGAAAAACATTAATTTTTTTTGAATTTAAAAATTGTGTTACCTCTATGTCTCTAGCAACTGCATATGGTTCGTAGTCTTTATTGAAAAAAACATTCTCTACAGGATATTCAGAAACTATCTCATTCCAAACTGATAAAGGCTTCCCTATTTTAACTAACAAAGAGGAATCTAGTTTCTTGAGTTCAGCATCAATATCTTTTAACGTATCATAAATAAAGGTAACCCTAGCATCGTCTTTTGGTAATGATTCTATAATATCTATATCAAATATAAAAAGCGGAATTACAGCTTCTTTTTCTAAAGTTGCCTTGTATAAAGCAATATTATCTTCCAAACGTAAATCTCTACGGAACCAAAAAATAGTCATTTACTTAAAAATAATATCTAAGACCTCTTTTCTATATTGAAAAATAGATTTTAATTGTTTTTTTACAAATAGGTTTTGCGCAATAGTACCTAAAAACCCAAAAGGAATTTTATATGAAATTTTATCTTTCATCAACGTTTTTCCGTTTGGCAAGGACTCAAAGAAATGTTCGTGATGCCACATAGAATAAGGACCAAAACGTTGTTCATCAATAAAATACTCATGTTCTTTTACCGCTGTAATTTCTGTAACCCAATTTGTTTTCACAAAAGAAACTGGTGAAACTTTATAGGTAATAATTTGACCTTGATATGCTTTTCTATCAACTTTAGAAGTAATGTTGAAGCCCATTTTTGGCGGTGTAATGTTAGATAAATTACTTGGAGATGAGAAATAATCCCAAGCTTCTGCTAACGGAATATCTAATTCTTGTGAAGCTACTAAAGTATAAATTCCTGAATGTTTTGAAAACTGAACCATTATAGTAAATGTTTTGTAATTTTTCT
>JBLHOD010000086.1:0-5566 GCA_047622545.1 Polaribacter sp.
GAATGCAACCAAGAAGTTAATTCTGAATTATAATCTGGAGAATCACCAGCTTCTTTTTTGTCAATTCCCAAATATCTAGAATCTAATCTTCCGATAGTTTTACCGTTTTTATTTCTTAATAATTCTTTCCAAAAAAAGCTATTCGGAATTTCTAAATTGTGCTGTAAAATTACTTTCTTAGAAAGACCGGTGTAATATGCCATCTTTTCTGCAATCTGATTTTTCTCAGTATCACTTATAAATCCCCCTTTTGCAATAGCAGGCATTAAAGAGTTAATTGCGAAATTTTCAGATTCGGGTAAAATATTTAATAAATCTTTGTTTTGTAATTCAGGAGACAGCATTTTATGATACCAAGCTGCAGCAGTAAAATATGGAAAATCAATAGACGAAGCTACAGCGTTATCAGAATTTTTAGCTCCGTAATCTGCAGGAGAAACTAAAATAACTCCGTTTAAATACATCCATTCATTGCTTTGCAATGCGTTTGCTAAACCAGAAACTCTTGTTCCTCCATAACTTTCTCCAATAATATATTTTGGTGATGACCAACGATTATTTCTAGAAACAAAAGTGGTAATCCATTCGGCTAAGTATTTTACATCAGCATTTACACCAAAAAAATCTTCTTTATTTACTTTTTTACCTTCACGCTCTACAACTCTAGAGTAACCAGTATTTACTGGGTTTACAAAAACAATATCTGCGACGTCTAAAACAGAATGAGGATTGCTTTTGTATCCGTAGGGCTGTACGGGATACCCTTCGTCATCAATCTTTAAAACATTTGGGCCAGTATATGCTAAATGCATCCAAACAGATGCAGAACCTGGACCGCCATTAAATGAAATTAGCAAAGGTCTATTCGCAGTGTTTACATTATTTGTTCGTTTGTAATAGGTGTAAAATAAGGTTGCTTTTGCGCTTCCTTCATCATCCCAAACAGGTTGTGTTCCTGTATAAGCGGTATAATTAATTTTTTCTCCTTTAATGGTTGTTGTATGATTTGTTACAACTGTTGTGTCTGTCGGAATTGTTCTTTTTTGTGCAAATGTGCTGATTGATAAACACAAAAAAACTAAAATTGAAATACGGTTTATTTTCATGATTTGGTTACTTTTTTATAAAAGTAGCCAAATTATCTGAATTCTATTTTTATCTAAATACTTATTTAGAAGATTTTTTAAATTTTTCTAAACCTTCTTTTAACCAAGTATAATACGTATCCCTATCTGTATATTGCTGTGCAGCATGTAAAACCTCTAAATCGGGACTCATTAAAACATAATAAGGTTGCGAAGCTGTTTTAAAATTGATGGATTGAAATGTTGCCCATTTATCTCCAATAGTTTGTATTTTTTTAAGATTTCCGTTTTTCTTTATAAAATTAAATTGTGCATCTTTTGGTAGTTCTTTTCTATCATCTACATATAAAGAAATCAACACATAATCTTCGTTTATAAGTGTGAAAATATCATTTTCTACCCAAACATTTTCTTCCATTTTTCTACAATTTACACAAGCCCAACCAGTAAAATCTAATAAGATTGGTTTGTTCTTTGCTTTTGCATATTGTAAACCTTCGTCAAAGTCTTTAAAACAATTTAAACCTAAGGGACAATCGGTTTCTTTTTCGTAAACACTATAAAATTGTGGAGGTGGAAAACCACTTAATAAACTTAGATTCCAAGTAGGATTTTTCATCGTTCCAGGAATTAAATACACTACAAATGCGATTACTAAAACTCCAAATGAGACTCTAGAAAAGCTTAGTTTTTTAATCTTAGATTCGTGCGGAAATTTAATTTTAGCAAATAGATACAATGCCAATCCAACAAAAATCACAATCCAAATTCCAATAAAAATTTCGCGTTTTAGAATTCCCCAATGCTCAACTAAATCTGCATTTGATAAGAATTTAAAAGCAAAAGCCAATTCTAAAAATCCTAAGACAACTTTTGTAGTATTTAACCATCCACCAGATTTTGGTAACGAATTTAACCATCCAGGGAATAATGCAAATAATGCAAAAGGCAACGCTAACGCTAATCCAAATCCACTCATTCCGGCAGTTAATTGCATTGCGCCACCATCAGAAGTTAATGAGCCAGCTAACAGAGAACCTAAAATTGGACCGGTGCAAGAAAAGGAAACAATAGCCAAGGTTAATGCCATGAAAAATATTCCGATAATTCCTCCAATTCCAGAAGCAGAATCTAATTTATTTCCCCAAGAAGCAGGTAATGTTAGCTCGTAATAGCCAAAAAATGAAAATGCAAAAAATGATAAAATGGCGAAAAAGAAAATATTTAACCAAACGTTTGTAGATATATTATTTAAAATTTCTGGATCTAAACTGTCTAAAAAATGAAAAGGAATACTTAGTAAAATGTAGATGATTACAATAAACAACCCATATAAAATAGCATTGGTAATTCCTTTGCTTTTGTTTTGAGATTGCTTTGTGAAAAATGAAACTGTTAACGGAATCATTGGAAAAACACAAGGCGTTAAAAGCGCTAATAATCCACCAACAAAACCAAGTAAAAGAATGTTTAATAAGCTTGAATTTTCATCCGAATTTGAATCGTTTCCGTTTCTTAAAAGTTCACTATTTTTTAAATCTAATCGTAGTTTATTACTTAATAATTTACTTTTTTCATCTAAAACAACTTTCTCTTTTATAGAGGCTTTTCCTTTAAAAGTAAACAAAAAATCTTCATCTATTTGAATACAAACGCCGTTAACTTCTTTACAAACTTGTCCGGTTAAATTTAAATTTACTTCATTAATAGTTGCGTTATTTAATACAATTCGTTGTTTTAAAACGGCACTATGATCAAAATAAGATTCGTGCACTTCAAAAATGTCACTATACTTTTTTATTGTGTCGCTTTCTGCAGCTTTTCCAACCAGCTTAAAACCTTCGGTTTCATTTCCTTTTCTAATAATAATTGGTAAAGAACCACCTTCTTCTGTAAACTGAGAATAAAGGTGCCAACCAGGAATAATATCAGCAGATATAATTAAATCATATTCGGTTTCGCTAATTTTTTCAAAAGATGAAGACCAAGTGATAGGAGTTTCTACTTGTGCATTACAAACCCATGTTGATAAAAGAATAACTGCTAATAGTATTTTTTTCATATTACTGTTTCAATGTATTATCAAATGGTTTAATTACAATCTCGTATTGTTGAGCGTTTTTTAATAATTTCTTTGTGAATTTCTGAATATCTTTCGCTGTAATTGAATTTACGATATTTTCAAAATTCTTAGGATCATTCATGTTATATCCTTCACGAAAATAGTTTCTTAGTAAACTCATTTCATATCGATTATAGTCTTTTTGTTGTTTTCTGTCTTTTAGAAAATTCGTAATAGATTTATCAACATCTACTTGTTCGATGATACCATTTGAAATTTTTTGAATTTCTTGATGAACAATTGCAACCAAAGTTTCTACTTTGTCTGGATTACAATCAAAACTTACAGAAATACTTGCTTCTTGTGAAGGTCTTTTTGTAACGCTCGCACTAGCTCTTGCGCCATATGTTCCGCCTTCTTGTTCTCTTAACGTTTCTGTGTATCTTAATTGTAAAATATCTCCTAATGCATTCGCAATTAAAGCATTCTTTAAGCTGTATTTATAATCATTTTTATAAGAAATTCTGACACTACTTTTAGGGTCTTCCATTTTTAAGTAAATGTCTTTGTCTATTTTTTTACTTACCCAAGAAATTGAATTGTCTTTCCATTCTTCTTTAGTCTTATTCGTTGGAATACTAGCAATATATTTTTCTAATAAAGGTTTAAGAACATCAACTTTTAAATCACCAATAATTATGAACTCAAAGTCTGCTGCGTTGTTAAATCTTTCTAAGTAAATAGATTTAATTTTTTCAAAAGAAATATCTTTAACAAGAGCTTCGTTAAACAGTCTTCTCTGAGGGTTATTTTTCCCATATAGTGTTACAGTAATACTATCGCTAATTTTTTGACCAATCATTTTACTTCTTCTAATGATAAAGTTGTCTAAATTATTCATTAGTACTTTGTATCCATTTTCATCAAAACGAGGTTTTACAAAACGTAAATGAACCATCTGCAACATCGTTTCTACATCTTTTGTGGTAGAAGAACCACTAACAGTTTCTGTTAAATCTGAAACACGAATAGTTGTTGATGCTGTCTTTCCGGCAAGAACTTTTGGTAAATCTGTAGCAGAATAATCTCCTAATCCAGAAAGTTGAATTACATTTCCTAGTAAACTAGCAGAAGGTAAATCTGCGTCTTTTACTAATGACAACCCACCATAACTAATTGCGCTTAATTGCACATCATTTTTGTTTTTATTTACAAATTTGTAATGTACTATTACTCCATTGCTTAACGTAAATGTTGTTGATCCAATAGCATTATTGGCATCTTCTTTAACTATTTTTCCTTCGTTTATTTTTAGTCCAGAAATTAACGTTTTTCCATTAAATCCATCTGAATATGCAGTAAGAGTTGTATTATTCTCTGAAGCATTAATAATTGCTAAAGCATCTTCTTTTGTTAGATTCTTTTTCCCTTCAACTCCTGTAACAGTAATAGATCTATTGTTCTTAGAATACAGATTCTTAATTGTTTGATGTATTTCTTCAGTAGTTAAACCTTTAAAAATAACTTTTATAAGTTCAAATTCTTTTTCAATATCAGTAATTGCTTCGTTCTCTAAATAGTTTTGTTTAATATTTTGAATAAGTCTTCCGTGTGAAATATCATCTTTTTTAGAAACCTGACTTTCATAAAAACTTGTAAACTGACTAACAGTTCTTTTAATTTCTTCAGGTGTAAACCCAAATTTTACAGCTCTATGTATTTCATCAAATACTACTTTAAAAGCTTTATGTTGTTGATCTGGCTTTGGATTAATTCCAACAGAAAATGAATTTGTAGTTCTTGTTAAACTGCTATAGCTTATTCCAGCTCCTAAAAAAGAGGCATCTGGTTTTTGAGAAATCTCTCTTAATCTTGTAGATAGCATAGATGTTGCCATACTATTTAACAATGAAGCTTTTAAATCAGCAACCGTTTCATTTTTTAATGATTTAGGGTGTCTAATACCAAAACTAATTGCTGAAGTAGTAACTTCTTTATCTTTAGCTAAAGAATAGGTTAATTCTTTATTTTCTGGGATGTCTACTACAAATCTTTTTCTTGCATTTTTTACAGCCGGAATTTTCGAAAATTGTTTTATAATTTTTTTCTCGATTTCAGCTACATCAATATCCCCAACAATGGCAATTGCTTGTAAATCTGTTCTGTACCAATCATGATAAAAATCACGAAGTGCTTTATATTCAAAATGATCAACAACATCCATTGAGCCAATTGGTACGCGTTTAGAGTATGCAGTATTGTTAAACATGGTTCCAATATTCTGCATAAGAACTCTCCTTCCTCCACTTTGACTTGTTCTCCACTCTTCTTTAATTACACCACGCTCAGCATCAATTTCTGTATCTGTAAGTGATAAGTAATTAGACCAATCGTGTAATATCAATAAACCTGTATCGAT
>JBLHOD010000087.1:0-5514 GCA_047622545.1 Polaribacter sp.
GCAGAACGAATAGAGTTTGCTAAATCAATTTTATTGGTTTCTGACGAAGAACGTGTTAAGCAATTCACTGAAATTACGCCGTCTTTTACAACAACTTTTGCAATATTATTAGAAGTCTCTACCAAGTCTTTAATATCTGGACTCATTCTGTAAACTCCGTTTAACGCAGCATAAATTGATTTTAAAAATCCTTCTTGAATACCTAATTCCATAACTTTTTCAGGAGCATCTGTTTCTGAAATTTCAATAGATAA
This sequence comes from Polaribacter sp., assembly GCA_047622545.1. Taxonomy (GTDB): domain Bacteria; phylum Bacteroidota; class Bacteroidia; order Flavobacteriales; family Flavobacteriaceae; genus Polaribacter. The sequence goes on from JBLHOD010000087.1 coordinate 255, forward strand.
ATTTGGTTCAATACTTTTAAATTCAGTAGAAATATTGTTTATCAATTCGTTCATTTCAAAAAAGAAAGCTTCTTTAGAAATAGCATCAATTACAACAACCGCATTGCTTTCTCTCGGAATTGCATTGCGAAGACTTCCACCATTGATTTCAGCTATTCGCAAACCAAAATTTTCAAATCCATCAAACAAAATTCTATTCATTATTTTATTTGCGTTTCCTAATCCTTTGTGAATCTCCATTCCAGAATGTCCTCCATTTAATCCGCTTACGGAAATATTAAAAGCCAACGTGTTTTCTGAAATATTTTCTTCAGAATAAGTTCTTTTTGCAGTAACGTCAATTCCGCCAGCGCAACCCATTCCAATTTCATCATCTTCTTCTGTGTCTAAATTTAATAGAATTTCCCCGTCTAAATAACCAGCTTCTAAGCCCATTGCGCCAGTCATTCCAGTTTCTTCATCAATGGTAAACAACGCTTCAATTGTAGGGTGTTCAATTGTTGTCGATTCTAAAACACTCATAATTGCCGCAACACCTAAGCCATTGTCCGCACCTAAAGTTGTTCCTTTGCCTTTAACCCAATCACCTTCAATTTTCATTTCGATTCCTTGAGTATCAAAATCGAAAATTGTATCAGAATTTTTTTGATGAACCATATCTAAATGGCTTTGCATCACTACAGTTTTCTTGTTTTCGAAGCCAGAAGTTGCAGGTTTTTTTATAATTACATTTCCAACAGTATCGACAATAGTTTCTAAGTTAAGGTTTTTGCCAAATTCAACCATAAAAGCAATCACTCTTTCTTCTTTTTTTGAGGGTCTTGGTACAGCGTTTAAATCTGCAAAATTTTTCCAAACAGCTTTTGGTTCTAAGTTTCTTATTTCTGAATTCATTCTGATTTTTCTATTGTTAATTAGTATTCAAAGGTACAATTATTCGCTCGCTTTCAATTGATTTCGATGATGACTTCATCTGTGTTTTTACGAACTTTTTTTAAATCTTTCATATAGTCGTCTTCAGCTCTAAATCCAACAGGAAGAACCAAAACGGATTTTAAATTGTGTTTATTTAGATTTAAAATTGCATCATATTTTTCTGGGATAAAACCTTCCATCGGACAAGAATCTATGTTCTCAGATGCAGCAACGGTCATTAAATTTCCTAAAGCGATATATGCCTGGTTTGTCATCCAAGAATGTAAATCAAATTCAGATTTGGTTTCCATATCATTTTTTAAATATTCTTTAAACGGATTTAAAATTTCGTCTGGTGTATTTCTGATTTTTTTAACTAAAGAAAAATAACTTTCTATATCTTCGGGAGACATGTCTTTTTGTATGCAAAGCACTAAAACATGAGATGCTTGTGCTATTTGTTGCTGATTCCAAGAATGTTCTACCAACTCTTTTTGAATTTTTTTATTATGCACAACAACCATTTTTACAGGTTGCAATCCATACGAAGTTGCGGTTAAATTAAATGCTTTCTTAAAAATGTTTATTTGCGAATTTGACAGCAGTTTTGTTGCATCAAACTTCTTTGTTGCATAACGCCATTCTAAATTTTTTATAATACTCATTCGATTTTTTTTACAAGAACAAAAGTACCATAAATTCATTTTAATGAAGAAGTTACTTCATTAGATTTAATAATGTACAGATAGATTTTTTCTTTACCGAACTTTTTTTTCTAACTTGATTGACGAAAAAGAAAAATGTATTGCTATGAAAGAAGATTTTCTTCATTATGTATGGAAACATCAATTGTTTTCCAAAACAAATTTACAATCAACAGAATTTAATACAATCGAAATTGTTTTCCCAGGAATTCATAACACCAATTCTGGTCCAGATTTTTTAAATGCTAAAATTAAAATTGATGATATTTTATGGGCAGGAAATTTAGAAATCCATGTTACATCTTCTGATTGGTATTTGCATCAACATGAAAATGACACAAATTACGATTCTGTTATTTTACACGTTGTTTGGGAGGATGACGTTGAAGTTTTTAGCAAAAACAACTTGTCTTTACCAACAGTAAATATTTCTAAGTTAGTTGCGAACGATTTATTATTTAATTACAAAAAACTGTACTCTAAAGAACAACGTTGGATTCCTTGCGAAAACTCTATAGTTACAGTTGATTCTTTTGTGTTTGATCATTGGAAAGAGCGTTTGTTTTTTGAGAGATTAGAAGATAAATCAGTTTTGATTAATCAATTATTAAATGATTCTAATAATGATTATGAAGCGGTGCTTTTTAAATTGTTAGCGAAGAGTTTTGGGTTGAAAACGAATGCAGAAGCGTTTTTGAATTTTGCGAATTCAATTGACTTTACTATTGTTAGAAAAGTACAAAATGATGTATTTAAATTACAAGCGTTGTTTTTTGGACAAGCAGGGTTTTTAGAAAAGAAATCAGAAGAGAAATATGTAATCGATTTAAAAAATGAATACGATTATTTGAAACATAAATTCAGTTTAAAGTCAATTCATAACGGGCAGTTTCAGTTTTTTAGAATGCGACCAACAAATTTTCCAACGATCCGAATTGCGCAATTAGCTTCCTTATACCATAAGCATCAAAATTTGTTTTCTAAATTGATGGAAACTTCAGATTTAAAAATAATCTATCAATTGTTTTCTGTTGATTTGGATGATTTTTGGAAAACGCATTATACGTTTCAAAAAGTGTCATCAAAAAGTGTAAAAAGAATTACAAATTCGTTTGTAGATTTATTACTAATAAATACAATTGTTCCTTTAAAATTTAAGTATTTAAAGAGTAAAGGAGAGGTAGATGAGACTGAGTTATTAGTATTGATTCAACAATTAAAACCAGAAAAAAATTCGATAATTGATAAATTCAAAGAATTAGAAATAAGTTCTAAAAATGCTTTTGAAACCCAAGCCCTATTGCAGCTTAAAAATAAGTATTGCGCAAAGAAACGTTGTTTACAATGTGCAATAGGAAATGTAATTTTAAATAAAACCTAGTTTTGTCCTGCAAGGTTTTTAAAACCTTGTAGGTCTTTTTAGGTTGATAAATCATACCTACAAGGTCAAAAAAAAAGACCTTACAGGATAACTATTTGTGTTTCAAGATATAAGTATAACCTATATTAATACAAGCTTTTATATTTTGTTGGATTTGCTTCGTGCATCATTTCATATGCAGCTTCAAAAATATCTTCAACAGATGGTTTAGAAAAATAGTCTCCATCAGTTCCGTAAGCTGGTCTGTGCGCTTTAGAAGTTAAGGTTGTTGGTTTGCTATCTAAATATTGATATCCGTTTTGTTTCTCTAAAATTTCTTGTAATAAATATGCAGAAGCTCCGCCAGGAACATCTTCATCAACAATTAATAATCTATTTGTTTTGACGATACTTTTTACGGTTTCATGATTGATGTCAAAAGGCAATAAACTTTGTATATCAACAATTTCTATATCAATATCTACTTGGTGTAATTCTTTTGCAGCTTCTTCTACTAATCTTAACGTTGATCCGTAAGAAACGACCGTAATATCTTTTCCTTCTTTTACGATTTCAATCTCTCCAATTGCCGTTTTAAAATCGCCTAAATTGGTTGGTAGTTCTTCTTTTAAACGATATCCGTTTAAACATTCAATAACCAATGCAGGATCATCACCTTCTAATAATGTGTTATAAAAACCTGCAGCCTTTGTCATGTTTCTCGGAACTAAAACGTGCATTCCACGAACGTTGTTTATAATTCCGCCCATCGGAGAGCCAGAATGCCAAATTCCTTCTAAACGATGTCCACGGGTTCTAATAATTAATGGCGCTTTTTGTTTACCAACAGTTCTGTAGCGAAGCGTTGCTATATCGTCGCTCATTATTTGTAAAGCGTATAATAAATAATCTAAATATTGAATTTCTGCAATTGGTCTTAAACCTCTCATTGCCATTCCGATTCCTTGTCCAATAATAGTTGCTTCTCTAATTCCTGTATCAGAAACTCGAAGTTCTCCATACTTTTCTTGCAAACCTTCTAATCCTTGATTTACATCACCAATAAAACCTGCGTCTTCACCAAAAATTAATACTTCAGGATGTTTTTTTAGGATAGCATCGAAATTATCTCTCATGATAACTCTTGCATCTACTAAATTATTTTCAGAACTATATATTGGTGCTTCTGATGGAATATTTGTCGTTGCTAGCTCTGTTTCGCTTAATAAATGTGTCGAGAAAAGATCAAAACCTTGATCGACTTTACTTTTAATGAAATTTTGTAGGGTTAATTTCTCAGTAAAGTTTTCATCTTTAACATATCGTAATGCTTTCCTTGTAGCAATTAAAATATCTTTTCTAATAGGTTCTGAAACTCCTTCAAGTTCATTTTTCAATTTTAAAATAAAAGAACTGTTGCTGCTTTTAGTTGCAACGCTTTCTAATAAGCTTAAGGCTGTTTTTACTTCGTCTTTTGTTTGATTTAAATAGGCATTCCAAGCGTTTATTTTTGCTGTGCCTACCTCTTTTTTGGCTTCTTTTTCAAGTTGAATTAATTCTTCTTCAGAATCAATAAATTTTAAAGTTTCTCCATCGCTATCTTCTAATTCAAAATCTAAAATCCAAGAGCGCATTTTAACAATACAATCAAAGTCTTGTTCCCACTTTAATCTGTTTGCATCTTTGTATCGTTCATGAGAACCAGAAGTAGAATGTCCTTGAGGTTGAGTTAATTCTTTTACATGAATTAAAACCGGAACATGTTCTTCTCTTGCAATTTTTGATGCTCTGTTGTACACGTCAATTAATTTTACGTAATCCCAACCATTTACAACAATAATTTCGTAACCATTATTTTTTTCATCTCTCTGAAATCCTTTTAAAATTTCAGAAATACTTTCTTTTGTAGTTTGATATTTTGCGTGAACTGAAATCCCGTATTCATCGTCCCAAACATTCATAACCATTGGCACCTGCAAAACACCAGCTGCGTTTATTGTTTCAAAAAAAACACCTTCACTTGTACTTGCATTACCGATTGTTCCCCAAGCAACTTCGTTTCCTTTGGTAGAAAAATTAGAAGCGTTTTCTAATTCTTTTACATTTCTATAAACTTTAGATGCTTGTGCTAATCCTAATAAACGAGCCATTTGTCCAGCAGTTGGAGAAATATCTGCACTAGAATTGTATTGTTTTGTTAGATTTTTCCAATCTCCATTTTCATCTAAACTATGCGTTGCAAAATGCCCGCCCATTTGTCTTCCTCCCGACATTGGGTCTG
>JBLHOD010000088.1:0-5399 GCA_047622545.1 Polaribacter sp.
CTTCGCTTCTTCCTTCTTAGGCTCTTCCTTCTTAATTTCTTTTTTAGCAACAACTGGATTGATATCAATCTTACCAACAGTTTTAATTTCTACCTTTTCAGCTTTTGCTTTTAAGATCTCTTTTTTAGCTTCTTCTTCTAAACGTTTTTTCTCTAGTTTAGCTTCTAATTCTAATCTTATGGCTTCTTTTTCTTTTCGCTTTTCTTCTCCTACCTCTTTAGAAGCTGCCTTTTTAGTTTTATCCGTTTGAAAACCATCAAGTAATACTTGATATACTTCACCAGATATTTTAGTAGTTGGACGCGCATCTATTTCGTGCCCATTTTTTGATAAATGTTCTACCGCTCTATCTAGAGAAATATTTAATTCTCTTAAAACTTTATTAAGCCTCGTTGTTTTGCTTTCAGCCATATATTTTTATTGTTTAGCCCTTAAAGAAAATACACTTTATACATTGTATAGTTATATTCTCATAATAATTTATAATTGTCTGATTAAAAAATTAATCTTCAAATTCTTCTTTTAATATTTGTTGAACATCTAAAATTGTTTCCTCTTCTAAATCAGTTCTTTTTAGTAATTCTGCTACGTCTTTTTCTAATACGCTTCTTGCAGTATCTAAACCTATTTTTTTCAATTCGTCAATTACCCATCCTTCGATTTCATCACCAAATTCTGTTAATTCAACATCTTCATCTTCGATCCCTTCTCGTTGTACATCAATTTCATAACCAGTCAACTGACTCGCTAATCTAATATTTACACCGCCTTTACCAATTGCTTTAGAAACTTCTTCTGGCTTTAAGAATACATTTACGCGTCCTTTTTTACCATCAATTACTTCTTCTGCTGGTTTAATTTCCATTGAAATAATTTTTGCAGGACTTAATGCTCTAGCTATATATAATTGTTCGTTTTTTGTATAATTGATTACATCAATGTTTTCGTTTCCTAATTCACGAACAATTCCATGAATACGTGATCCTTTCATACCAACACAAGCTCCTACTGGATCAATTCTATCATCATAAGAATCCACCGCTACTTTTGCTTTTTCTCCAGGGATTCTGGCAACGCCTTCAATAGTGATTAACCCATCAAAAACTTCCGGAATTTCTTGTTCAAATAATTTTACTAAAAATTCTGGTGAAGTTCTAGATAAAATAATTGCTGGCTTAGTTCCTCTTAATTCTACCGTTTTAATTACGCCTCTAACAGAATCTCCTTTTCTAAAAAAGTCTGAACGAATTTGCTCGCTTTTTGGCAATACCAATTCATTTCCATCATCATCAAGTAAAATTACTGCATTATGACGAATATGATGAACTTCTGCGCTATAAATTTCTCCTTCTAAATCTTTAAATTGTTTAAAGACATTTGTGCTATCGTGTTCTTGAATTTTAGAAATCAAATTTTGACGCAATGCTAAAATAGCTCTCCTACCTAAATCGATTAGTTTTACTTCTTCAGAAACATCTTCTCCAATTTCAAAATCTGGTTCAATTTTTCTAGCTTCAATTAGTTCGATTTCTTCATTATCATCTTCAGAAAAACCATCTGCTACAACAACTCTGTTTCTCCAAATTTCTAAATCTCCTTTATCTGGATTGATAATAATATCAAAATTATCATCTGATCCAAATTTACGTTTCAATGCCGCTCTAAAAACCTCTTCTAAAATAGACATTAATGTTACTCTGTCTATACTTTTATTTTCTTTAAATTCTGAAAATGAATCAATTAAATCTATATTTTCCATTCAAGTCTCTTATTAAAAAATTATCTTCACTTTTGTTTCAATTATATCTTGATAAGCAATTGTTTCTGTTTTTTCTACAGTTACTTTCCCTTTACCAACTGGTTTTGGCTCTCTTGCTTTCCAAGACAACACTATATCGTCTTTATTAACCTCTATTAAAGTTCCTTCTATCTTTTTATCATTTGTCTTAACAGTTAAAATTCTATTAAGATTCTTAATATACTGCCTTTTAACCTTTAGTGGTTCTGCAATATCTGGAGAAGTAACCTCTAACGCAAAATCTTCTTCTTCTTCTCTTTCTATATTATGATCAATATTTCTACTGATTCTCATACATTCATTTAAAGAAACTCCTGCATCACCATCAACAACAACCCGAATTTTATTTCCTGGCAAAAAAGACAATTCAATTAAATATAAAGACTCGTTTACTGCCAACGCTTCTTCTAATAAATCTTGTACTTTTTCTTTATTCATTTTTGGTATAAAAAGAGGGGCTTATAGCCCCCTTCATTCTTTCTTTTACGTTATTTTCGCTGCAAATATAGTAACTTATTCATAAATACCCAAATAGCAAAGAGTTAAATATTTTTTTGTATATTTATGGAACTCATGTAACTTTTTTCAAAATTTCATAAAATGAAAAGAATTCTAGTTCCTATAGATTTTTCTATCCAGTCGGAGTATGCAATAAAATTAGCTTCTAAAATAGCAAATGGAACAGAAATTGAAGTACATCTTTTACACTTATTAGAACTCCCCAGAGGTCAAGTAGACATGGGCGCTGTAAGCAGTTTTGGCATTCCGCAAAGTATGTTCTATATTCAAAAAACCAAAGAGAAAATACTTAAACTCAAAAAAGATTTTTTTAGCTCAGATACTGTAGTTAAATATGCTATCCGTTTTGAAAAACCTTCTGAAGGTATTATAAAATTTAGCTCTAAAATTAATGCGGATCTAATTCTTATGGGCTCCAAAGAAAGAAGTATTTTTGATGAATTATTAATTGGCTCTAACATAAAAAAAATTGTTCACAATTCTAAAATGCCTATTTTAGTTGTCAATAAAGATCCTAAAGACTTTAACACCAAAGAGTTAGTTTTTGCATCAAACTTTAATAAAGAAGATAAAAAATCTTTTGAAGTTTTATTAGATTTTTCTAAAAAATTCGAAAGTAAAATTCATTTATTAAATGTAAATACAATGAATCGATTTAAGAGTACTAAAAAAGCTAAACTAAAAATGGAAGCTTTTTTAAGTGAATATCAAAATTCAAGACACTCTATTAATATTTATAATGACGATTCTGTTGAAAATGGCATCTTAAATTTCTCTAAAGAAGTAAATGCAGATTTAATTGCAATTTCTACTCACGAAAGAACTGGCCTTTTTAGATTATTTAATAGAAGCATTAGCAAAAATCTTTCTAAAAGCTCTTTAAAACCCGTAATTACATTCTTAATTTAAGTTATAAAAAACATAAAAAAGCAAAAACCTCACTATACATAGTGAGGTTTTTTGTTGGCCTACAAGGACTCGAACCTTGAATGTCGGTACCAAAAACCGGTGTGTTGCCAATTACACCATAGGCCAATTTCGGGTGCAAATTTAATTCAAACTTTTAATACTGCAACTATTTTTTGTGTTTTTTTAATTTTAACAAATCTTTATTACAGTAAAATGCTAGTTACCACGTTTTACCGACTTAAAGTTCCTGATAAATTAGTAAATTCGCCACATACTATTTAAATTTGATGATGACACTATCTACATATAAAAAATGGAATACAATTACTGGTTGGGTTGTATTTGCTATCGCATTAATAACTTATACGTTAACATTAGAACCAACAGTTAGCGCTTGGGATTGTGGAGAATATATCTCTACAGCTGTAAAGCTACAAGTAGGTCACCCACCAGGAGCACCATTGTTTCAAATGTTAGGAGCATTCTTTGCGATGTTTACAAGTGAATTAAGCGAAATTGCCAAGATGGTAAACTTCATGTCTGCCTTATCAAGTGCTTTTACAATTTTATTTATGTTTTGGACCATCACCAATTTAGCTAAAAAAATGGCAAATAAGGATGGAGAATCTTCTTTATCTAGTGTTATTGCTATTCTTGGGTCTGGAATTGTTGGTGGCTTAGCTTATACTTTTTCTGATAGTTTTTGGTTTAGTGCTGTAGAAGGAGAAGTGTATGCAATGTCTTCTTTTTTAATGGCGATTTTGTTTTGGCTTGGATTAAAATGGGAAAATGAAATGCATTTGCCAAGAGGAAACAGATGGTTGTTACTTATTAGTTTTGTTGTTGGATTATCATTTGGAGTGCACATATTATCGTTATTGGTAATTCCTGCAATTGTACTATTGTATTTCTTTAAAACCTATCATAGCATAACACTTAAAACTACCGCAATTGCAACTGTAATTTCAGTAATCATTTTAGCTTTTATCTTTAAATTTTTATTTCCATATACATTACAATTTTTCAGTTCAACAGAAATATTTTTTGTAAACAGCTTAGGACTCCCTTTTAATTCTGGAAGTATTATCGCCGCAATTATATTAATAGCAGCTTTTTATTTCGGAATAAAATATACTCGTAAAAAGAACAAAGTAAATTTAAACACACTTGTTCTATCTATATTATTTATCATGATGGGATTTTCATCGTGGTTAATGTTACCAATTAGAGCAACTGCAAACACAACTATTAATGAGAATAATCCGTCAAGTGCAGAAGAATTATTAGCATATTATAATAGAGAACAATATGGCGATGCCAATGTTTTTTATGACACCTATTATTCTATTAAATACAACACAGACGATTTAGATAAAAAGAATCCTTATGTAGATGGAAAACCAAAATATGAAAAGGATTTAAAGAATAATAAATATGTTATTGTAAATAAATATAAAAACACAGAACCAAACTATTCGTCTAAACACAAAGGGTTTATTCCAAGAATGGTAGATCCTTCAAGAGAAGCTAATTACAAAACGATTGCTGGTATTCCGGCAAACTCTAAACGAAGACCAACCTTTGGAGAGAACTTAAGCTATATGTTGAGTTTTCAATTTGGATATATGTATGGGCGTTATTTTATGTGGAATTTTGCAGGAAGACAAAACGACAAACAAGGTCAATTAGATGTATTTAATGGAAACTGGATTAGCGGAATTGATTTTATTGATGAAGCAAGATTAGGTTCTCAACAAAATTTACCAGACGATGTAAAAGAAAATAAAGGGAGAAACAAGTATTACTTTTTACCTTTAATCTTAGGAATAATAGGATTATTGTATCAAATAAAATTTGACAAGAAAAATTTCTATGCGCTTTTCTTATTCTTTGCATTTACTGGATTTGCCGTTATCTTTTATACAAACCCAAGAGCTTTTGAGGTTAGAGAACGAGATTATGCTATTGTTGGTTCCTTTTACATTTTTGCAATTTGGATTGGTTTTGGGGTTTTTGCTTTATATCAATATTTAAAACATTTAGGAAACAAAAGAAACATTGCAATTGCAGTTTCAGTAATTTCTTTATTGGCTGTACCTACTTTAATGGCATCAGAAAATTGGGATGATCACGACAGATCTAATAGGTATACAACACGATTAAATGCACAAGC
>JBLHOD010000089.1:0-5369 GCA_047622545.1 Polaribacter sp.
GTAATTTGACGTTCTTGCATTGCTTCTAATAAAGCAGATTGAACTTTTGCTGGCGCTCTGTTTATCTCATCAGCCAATACGAAATTTGCAAAAATGGGCCCTTTTTTAATCATGAAATCATTCTCTTTCATGTTGTATATCATTGTACCAACAACATCTGCAGGTAATAAATCTGGCGTAAATTGAACTCTGCTAAAAGAAGCTTGAACTGCTTTTGACAACGTGTTAATTGCTAATGTTTTTGCTAAACCGGGAACACCTTCAAGTAAAATATGCCCGTTTCCTAAAAGACCAATTAACAACCTTTCTATCATGTCTTTTTGTCCGATAATTACCTTATTCATTTCTAAGGTTAAAATATCTATAAAGGCACTTTCTCTTTCAATCTTTTCATTGATTGCTCTTACATCTATATTCATTTGTTGTTCTATCATTTTAGGATTTTAAGTGTGATAAAAATTTATTGGAAACAAAGCTACAATAATAGCGTTTTCTTTCTTGTTAAAAGAATGCTAAAGGTTTGGTTAAAGTATTGTGAAATATAAGTTATTTGCAGTTCTTCAGAACGAGTTTGTTGTCTTCAAAAACTCCATAGGTATAATGACCAATCCAATCTCCTAAATTGATGTATTTACTATTTTCTTGTAATTGAATATCTAATGGTAAATGTCTGTGTCCAAATACAAAATAATCGTAGTGTTTGGTTTCTAATTTTCGTTTGCAATATTGTGCCAACCATTCGTTTTCTTCTCCTAAAAAAACAGCGTCCTCTTCACCAGAAATGAGTTTATTTTTTACAGACATATATTGTCCTAATTTCATTCCTAAATCTGGATGTAACCATTTAAACATCCATTTAAATAAAGGAAATGTAAATATTTTTTTCATGCGTTTGTATCCTTTATCTCCAGGACCTAAACCATCTCCATGACCGATTAAAAGGGTGGTAGTATTAAACGTAAATTCTTGTGGTTTGTGATACACGGGAATATTGAGTTCTTTTTCAAAGTAATCTTTCATCCATAAATCATGGTTTCCAACAAAGAAGTAAATTGGAATTCCGCTATCTTTTATTTCTGCTAATTTCCCTAGAACTCTAACAAACCCTTTAGGGACAACGGTTTTATATTCAAACCAAAAATCAAATAAATCGCCCAATAAAAAAATAGCTGCTGCATCTTCTTTTATTTCGTTTAACCATGCAACAAATTTTTGTTCTCTAGGAAAACTTTCTTCTGGAGTTGGAGCGCCAAAATGCTGATCGGAAGCAAAGTAGATTTTTTTAGTATCGGGAATATTCATTAACACAAAGAAACGGCATTAATTGTTACTTTCCAACTCTAAAACTTTTTGCAGCATTTTATCATCAGACTGGATCACTTTGTAAAAACCATCATCGCCATAAATTTGGCTTGCAATGGTAGCTTTTAGATACTCTTTTATGGTTATTTCGGCTTTTTTTGATGGCTGAAATTGCTTAGCATATCGCTTTCTAGTATCTTTTAAAGTCGCATTGATACTTTGTAAATATTCATCATATGCTTTGTTGATATCATAATTTTTGATAAAACTATCTAAGCTATTTTTTGATAATTTTTTTCTGTTCGTATCAACCAAATCAAAAGCAAAGTTTTGAATGGTATTGAAATAGAAATTATTTAAATACGATGTGGTATCAATCGCAACAAAAACGTCAGGTACTATTCCGCCACCGCCATAAACCGTTTTGCCTTTTGGTGTTGTATATTTTAAAGAATCAACTACTTTTATACTATCTTTACTAAGCAATTCTCCGCTTTCAATTCTATTGTTTAAATCTTTAGAATATTTTCTTCCTTTTCCTTTTTCGTAAGGTTTTTGGATTGATCTACCTGTTGGAGTATAATAACGTGCAATCGTTAAACGAACAGCAGAACCATCACCTAAATCCAATTCTTCTTGTACCAAGCCTTTACCAAAAGAACGTCTTCCTATAGTTGTTCCTCGATCATTATCTTGTAATGCGCCAGCAACAATTTCTGATGCAGAAGCAGAACCCTGGTCAATTAAAATATACAATCCGCCTTTTTCAAAAGCACCACGATTTGTTGCGTATGACTCGTCTATATTTCCTTTATTGTCTTTTGTAAAAACAATTAGTTTTCCGTCTTCTAAAAATTCATCAACAATTTTATTGGCAATATCTATATATCCTCCGCCATTTCCTCTAAGGTCTAGGACCAAATCTGTCATTCCTTTTCCTTGAAGTTTTGTTAACGCCGATTTAAATTCTTGATATGAAGTTCTCGCAAAACGCTCAAGTTTAATGTAACCAATAGAATCATTTATCATATAAGAAACATCTACACTTTTAATAGCTACTTTTCCTCTTTTTAGCGAAATTATAAATAAAGAATCGTTTGATTTTCGATAAACCTGTAAGTCAATATTTGTATTTGGGTTGCCTTTTAAAAACTTCGGAATGGAATTCGTAGAATATTTTTTACCGAATAATGTATCTGTGTCTGCCATTAAAATTCTGTCTCCAGCTTTAATTCCGGCTTTAATACTCGGTCCGCCTTTTATAGGTTGAATTACAGTAATAGAATCTTGTATCATTCTAAATTGCACGCCAATTCCGACAAAATTACCTTGCATTTTTTCGGTAATTTCTTGTAAATTTTCTTTTGGAATATATACAGAATGCGGATCTAATTTTCCTAAAATTTGGGTAATTGCTCCGTCTAATAAATCCTCTGTGTCTACACTATCTACATAATCTCTTTGTATGTATTCTATTAAACGTTTCATTTTTACTTCGTTAGAAGATTTTTTAGCAAATAGCGTGTTTGAGGAGTTTCCTCCATTAAAAAAACTTCCTATTAAAACGCCTAATACAATTGCAAAAGCAAAATATAATGGTAAATAATTTTTATTCTTCATTTGTTAAATGCATTAATTCTACTCCTGCTTTTTTTAAGAATTGTAAACCTGTATCATCTTTATATGCATTTGCATACACCACTCTTTTGATACCTGCTTGATGTATTAATTTGCTACATTCTTTACAAGGCGATAATGTGATATATAAGGTTGCATCTTTACACGATTGTGTAGAAGATGCTACTTTTAAAATAGCGTTTGCTTCTGCGTGTAAAACATACCATTTTGTATATTCTTCTTCATTTTCACATGGGTTTTCAAATCCAGTTGGTGTGCCATTAAATCCGTCAGAAATAATCATTCTGTCTTTTACAATTAAAGCGCCAACTTGTTTGCGTTCGCAATGCGATAATTTTGCCCATTCAAGAGCCATCTTTATATAAGCAGTATCGTATTTATGTTGCTTTTTGTTCATGTAGCAAAAGTAGTATCTTTTCTAAGGTTTAAGCGTTAATTTTTTACCAAAAAACCCGTTCTATCATCATCGGTATTACAAAACCAATTACAATTGATGAGGTAACTAAAATCCAATCTCTTTTGGTAACTTTAAAAAAGAATTGTACTAGAGAACCAATAATTAATATTCCTAAGACAATAATTACTTGCGATAATTCGATCCCTAAAGCAAATTCTACTAAAGGCATTAATTTGTCTTCTTCACGACCAACCATCATTCTAAAATAATTAGAGAATCCTAAACCGTGAATTAATCCAAAAAATAAGGCAAAAATCAAGTTGATATTATCTTTATTGTTAGACGTTTTTTTAAGATTATAAATATTTACGACAGCAGTAATGAAAATTGTTACAGGAATTAAAAACTCTACAATTTTAACATCAATTTTTATGACTCCATACGCAGATAACGCTAAAGTAACTGTGTGTCCGATTGTAAAAAGTGTAATTAACCACAATACTTTTTTTAGCTGATGAAATGAAAAAATAACAGCTAAAGCAATTAGAAAAAGAACATGATCGTATGCAGAAAAATCTAACACATGATTTAGTCCCATTTTTACATATAAAAGAAATTCGTCCATTGAAAAAGTTTTTAGAAAATCAAATATATAAAAAACTTACCCTCAGTATTCTTAATCTTTAAATATTATTTCTAAATTTGAAAGAGTAAGAAATTACAGTTTACAACTATTAACTAATCAAAACAATATGAATTCAAGAAGAGATTTTATAAAAAAATCAGCCATTATAGGAACCGGTATAGCAATGTCGCCAAGTTTTTCTTTTGGAGCAAACACAACATCATCAGCAAAAAAATTAAAAGTAGGATTAATTGGTGTTGGATTAAGAGGGACCAATCATTTAAATAATGTGTTGCTTAGAGACGATGTGTTGGTAACAGCAATTTGTGATATTGATCCTAAAAGAATTGCTATTGCACTTGAAAGAATTGATAAAGTTGGGGAAAATAAACCAAAAGTTTTTGGAAAAAATGAGTTGGATTATAAAAATCTTTTAGAACTAGAAGAAGTTGATGCAGTAATTATTGCTACGCCCTGGTTGTGGCATACACGCATGGCAAAAGACGCAATGTTAGCTGGCGTTTATGCTGGATTAGAAGTTTCTGCCGCTAATACGATGGAAGAATGTTGGGATTTGGTAAATACGCATGAAGAAACAGGAACGCATATGATGATTCTTGAAAACGTAAATTACCGTAGAGATGTTTTGGCGGTTTTAAATATGGTAAAACAAAATGTGTTTGGAGAATTATTGCATTTTAGATGTGGATATCAGCACGATTTACGTTTCGTGAAATTTAATGACGGAAAATCTGCTTACGGAAAAGGAGTAGAGTTTGGAGAAAAAGGAATTTCTGAATCTGCATGGAGAACACAACATTCGTTGTTAAGAAATGCTGATGTATATCCAACACACGGAGTTGGACCAATGGCAACAATGTGTGATGTGAACAGAGGAAATCGATTTATGTCTTTAACTTCTCATGCAACAAAAGCAAGAGGTTTACATAAGTATATTGTTGATAATGGAGGTGAAGAGCATCCAAATGCTAAATTAAAATTTAAACAAGGAGATATTATTACATCAACGATAGAAACTTCAAATGGAGAAACAATTATTGTGACACACGATTGTAATTCGCCAAGACCTTATTCTTTAGGGTTTAGAGTGCAAGGAACTGAAGGTCTTTGGGAAAAAGATGGAGATAGAGTGTATATTGAAGGGAAATCAAAACCTCATCAATGGGATGCTTCTAAAGAATGGTTAGAAAAATACGATCATCCACTTTGGAAAAAATACGGAGAACATGCGCAAGGAGCTGGTCATGGAGGAATGGATTTCTTTGTGATTAACGCTTTTGTAGAATCTGCAAAACAAAATATTGCTCCGCCTTTAGATGCTTATGATGCTGCTGCTTGGAGTGCAATTACGCCACTTTCTGAAGCGTCAATAGAAAACAACGGAGA
>JBLHOD010000090.1:0-5366 GCA_047622545.1 Polaribacter sp.
TCAAACGGACTTTGTATCAATTCTGGAGACACTGTAATAATATCTATACGCATTTGGCAAATGTACGAGTTTCTAGTATTTTATGGAAAGAAGATGTTGGGTAAGAATTTTTGAAGTTTCGCTAACGAGTACCTATATGAATTGTAGCGTTGTATAGCTTTACTCTTAATAGGTTTTTAATTTTTTAATAAAAATAGGTAAACTTTCTAAATAGTAACTATCCAAGCTATGATTTATATGGGCAGTTGTGTTTAGTATTTTGTTTTTTCTTTCCTTTTTAAAAGCTAAAGCAAAGGTTTAGCGATTTTCATTAATTGCTCCGAACTTTCAATGTTGGGCACAGTACTTTGTTTTTTTGGTATATTTATTTCAAATTTTGTTCCTTTATTTACTTTGCTCTTTACGGAGATTTGTCCACCATGAAGCTCAACAATTTTCTTTGCCGTCCAAAGTCCGATACCTGTGGACTTTTCCTTTTCCGTTCCTTCTCTGCTCGCTTTTGTAAAACGGTCAAAAATATGTGGAAGAAATCTTTTTGAAATACCTATACCGGTGTCTGAAATGCTTACTTCGATGTTGTCGGTCGTGTTATTTATTGAAATGAAAATCTGCCCTCCTCGTGGAGTGAACTTTATCGCATTAGACAGCAAGTTAACCAATACTTGCTTAAATTTAAGTCTATCCATGTCGAGGTGAGCACTTTTTGGGAAATAATCAACATTGATTGAAATGGTTTTTTCTTTTGCAATGGGTTTTACTAATTTTAGAACTGAGCTTATTCTTTTATTCATATCCCATGATTCAAATTTTAATCTAAAGCCAATTTTTTCAAACCGCAAGCTATTAAGGTATGTTTTAAGCATATCTAACGAGTCATCGGAATTTTTTTTAATTATGTTCGCATATTCTTCGACTAGTTCTTTTTCATCTGAATGTGTTTTTATTAAATTGGAGAAGATCGTAATTCCTACAAATACACTTTGTAAGTCATGTACCATTGATCCCAAAATATCATTATTTGTTTCAAAAGATTTTTTTTTCATTGAAATATAATTTACAAAGTTTACACCTATTTATTACTGATTATTATGGAACATATTCTCTTTCATATTGTACTAAACTATTGATATTTAACATTTTATATCAATAGTTAGCGAAGTTATTTAAAAATAAGTTTAGAAACAGTCTAAATAATTCAGAAAAAATATAGATGTTCCTTAAATAATAGATCCTATACCAAATCTAGGAAGATATTAATTTCTTCTTTAGTGGTAAAAAAATTAGGGCTAACTCTAATATTTTCTCCTTGTAAAGTTACTAGAACTTTGTTTTTTTTAAGTTTTTCGAAAAGTGCTTTTGTTGTTTCAAACGAACCTGTATTAAAATGAACGATGGCAGATCTTTCTTCTCGCTTTTTTGTAGGTGTTACTATTTGATGTCCTTTTTTGCGGATTTCATCAATTAAGATATCTGTATTTTCTAGCGCTCTTTCGTAAATATTTTTAATACCAACATCAAGAAGTAATTGCAATCCTGCAGACCAAGCATCAAATAGCGAATATGCAATTGTGCCAGTTTCAAACTTTCTAGAATCATCATAAAAAGAAAGTGTATCGTCAACTCTTTCAGCAGAAAACATTCCAGGTAAAACAGGTTCAATCATTTTTACAACTCTTTTGCTAACATATAAAAATCCGGTGCCGTCCATTCCGAGTAACCATTTAAAACCACAACCAGCCATAACATCAATCTGATCTTTTTCAATATCAATAGGAATCATCCCAGCGCCTTGTGCTACATCAACAACAAACAATGCGTTTTTTTTATGCGCAATTTTTCCAATTGCAGACAGATTTGGTCTAAAGCCACTGTTGTATCTTACAGCAGCTACAGCAACAACACGAGTATTATTATCGATAAGTTTTTCGATTGCTTCAGGATCAAAACTATTGTCGTTATTTAGTTTTGCAAATCTAATTTCAACACCTTTTTTTTCGAGTTGCAACCAAGGAAAAGAATTGTTCCAATGTTCGCGTTCTGGAAGTATAATATTATCTCCTTTTTTAAAGTTGATGCCTTGCGCCACAATTCCTATTCCTACTCCAGTGCTTGTTGTCAATGCATATTCTTCTGGAGAACCACCTAATAATTTTGATAGCGGAATACGAACAGTATCACGATTAAATCCTTTTTTACCAACAAGATTAATTTCTGTTTTTATATACGTCTGAAGCCTTTCATTGACCAATGTATTCAGTGGAGATTGCGAAGCGTTATTAAGATAAACGGCTTCTTTTGTTACTGGAAATAATGAGCGAATTTTTTCTATATCCATAACTAGGTTAATTTTGTTAGCGAAGTTATTAAAAAGAAAATTAGAAACAAATTGAATTATTTTATTGCTGCTTGTAGTGCTAAAAAAAAATATTTAAAAAGTAGTTTTTTTTGAAGTGATATTTTATAAAAAAAGGACCTAAAAATAAAAGAGTTTTCTATATCTTTAGCACTCTTTTATTGTGAAAAGTGTAAGCAAAAAATATGGAATTAAAATTAGAAAAACCAATCGTATTTTTCGATTTAGAAACAACAGGAATTAATATAGGAACCGATAAAATTGTTGAAATATCAATTTTAAAAGTCTTTCCGAACGGAAATAAAGAAAGTAAAACTTGGTTGGTAAACCCAGAAGTTGAAATTCCGAAGGAAGCTTCAGATATTCACGGTATTACAAACGAGCAAGTTGTTACAGAGCCAACTTTTAAAGAATTAGCACCACAAGTAAGTGAGTTAATTGCTAATTGTGACTTGGCTGGATTTAATTCCAATCGTTTTGATATTCCGTTATTGGCAGAAGAATTAATGCGTGCTGGTATCGATTTTAATATGGATAATAGAAAAGCAATCGATGTACAAGTAATTTTTCATAAAAAAGAACAACGAACTTTAGGTGCTGGTTATCAATTTTACTGTGGAAAAGAATTAGAAGGTGCTCATGGAGCAGAAGCAGACACCAACGCAACGTATGAAATTTTGCTAGCGCAATTAGATAAATACGATGATATTGGGAGTTCTGTAGATGCGTTAAGTGAATATTCAACGCACGGAAAAAGAGCTGATTTTGCTGGTTTTATTTTGATAAATGATAAAGATCAGGAAATATTTTCTTTTGGAAAATACAAGGGTAGAACGGTTGAAGAGGTCTTTAAAGAAAATCCTGGTTACAATGCTTGGATGCAAAATGCAGATTTTCCGCTGTTCACAAAAAAAGTGTTGAGAGGAATTAAAGATCGAATGCCAGCTCCGAAAAAAAAAATGACTATTGATAAAGAAACACTAACTATTGATGAAAAATTAAATGCTTTGCAGCAGAAATTTAATTTACGTTAATAATAATTTTGTCTAACCAATTTCTTTAACTTTAACAAATAAAAAAACTTAGAAATGTTTACAGAATACAGCAATTTACCCAGTAACTCAAGAGTTTGGATGTACCAAGCCGATAGAGTTTTTACAACACAAGAAATTGATTTTATTTCTAATAAA
Organism: Polaribacter sp.; assembly: GCA_047622545.1. Taxonomy (GTDB): domain Bacteria; phylum Bacteroidota; class Bacteroidia; order Flavobacteriales; family Flavobacteriaceae; genus Polaribacter. Next base: position 3,544 of record JBLHOD010000090.1, read on the forward strand.
GCAGTAGAATTTGTTGACCAATGGACACGTCATGGAGATAATTTAAAAGGATCATTTACCATAAAATATAATCAGTTTTTGTTATTAGCAGTAGATGAGGGCTTTAACAATGTTTCTGGTTGTTCTATAGATGCATCTGTTCGTTTTGTTAAGGAGTTAGAAAACGAATTACAGATCGATTTAATGAATAAAATGAATGTTTCTTTTAAAGATGGAGATAACATTAATATTGTAAAATTAGCCGATTTTCAGAAGTTTGCTAAAGAAAAAAAAATCACGAAAGAAACCATCGTTTTTAATAATATGGTGCAAACCAAAGAAGAAGTTGAAAACAATTGGGAAGTTCCTGCAAGCAAAAGCTGGCATAATCGTTTTATGAGTTAAGTGTATGAAAAATATTTTAAGTTTTCTTTTTATGTTTTGCGTAGTTGCAACACAAGGACAATCAAATGATCCATTACAAACTAAAGATAAGGAAGCTCAAGCAAAATGGGTAAATAGCATTCTAAATAAAATGACTAATGAAGAAAAAATTGGTCAATTATTAATGGTGCAAGCCTATTCTACAAACGATACTGTCAATGAAAAATTAGTAGAAGAATTAATACAAAAGTATCATGCAGGGAGTTTAATTTTTATGCAAGGAACTCCAGAAAAACAAGCCGAATTAACCAATAAATATCAAACTTTATCTAAATATCCGTTATTGATTTCAATTGATGCAGAATGGGGATTAGACATGCGTTTACAAAATGCATTTCGGTATCCATGGAATATGGCTTTGGGAGCAGTAAGAGACAATTCGTTGATAGAGAAGTTTGGAGAACAATTAGGAAAACATTGTAAACGATTAGGAATTCATGTTAATTTTGCTCCGGTTGTTGATATCAATATCAACCCGAAAAACCCAATTATAGGAAATCGTTCTTTCGGAGAAGATAAAAATAATGTTACCGATAAAGCAATTGCTTTTACGCGCGGAATGCAACGTTTTGGAGTGTTGGCAAATGCAAAACATTTTCCAGGTCATGGAGATACAGCGGCAGATTCTCATCATACTTTACCTGTTATTAATTTTGATGCAACTCGTTTAGATACGTTAGAATTGTATCCGTATTATAAGTTGTTTGATGAAAATATAGCAAGTGTTATGACGGCGCATTTGAGTATTCCTAAATTAGAACCAAACAAAAGTTTACCATCTTCTTTGTCTCATAAAATTACAACAGGATTATTAAAAGAAAAAATGGGTTATAAAGGATTAATTATAACCGATGGATTGAATATGAAAGCTGCAGCTGATTTTGCAACTTCTAAAGAAATTAATTTAGCAGCAATTTTAGCAGGAAATGATTTGTTGTTAATTCCGCATGAAGTTCCTTCTACAATGGCGTTTCTTTTAAAAGCAATTAAAGATAAAAAACTGACAATAGAGCGATTAGACGAGTCTGTTCGTAAAATATTAAAAGCAAAATATTGGGCAGGATTACAAAATTACAAACCGATAAATCTAACTAATTTACACGAAGATTTAAATACCAAAACAGATGAATTGTTACATAGAAAATTGGTTGAGAATTCTATTACTGTCTTAAAAAACGAAGATGATATCATTCCGATTCAAGGTTTAGATAAACAAAAAATTGCCTACGTTAAATTTGGAGATGATGACAATACACCATTTGTTACTATGTTTAATAATTATGCAAAAGTAGATGTGATTTCAGATAATAATACATCAGCTTTACTATCAAAATTAAAACCATATAATTTAGTAATTATTGGATATCATACTTCAAACTTACATCCTTGGAAAAGCTTTA
>JBLHOD010000091.1:0-5360 GCA_047622545.1 Polaribacter sp.
CATTTTAGAAATGTTAAAAATTTGCTATTTATTCCGTATGCAAGACCAAGCGGAATTTCTTATGACGAGTATACAGCAAAAGCAAAAGCAGTTTTTAACACAATTAATATTGATGTAAAAGGAATTCATGAGTTTAAAAATCCTACAAAAGCAATTTTAAATGCAGAAGCTATTTTTACTGGCGGAGGAAATACGTTTGAATTGGTAAACCAAATTTATAAAAACAACATTTTTGATGTTTTAAAAGAATTAGTAGAAAACGGGACACCATATTTAGGAACAAGTGCAGGAAGCAATATTTGTGGAGTTGACATGATGAATACGAATGATATGCCAATTGTGTATCCACCAAGTTTTAAAACGCTAGAATTTATTCCTTTTAATATCAATGCACATTATTTAGATTCGGTAGAAGATTCAACTCATATGGGAGAAACTAGAGAAACTCGAATTAAAGAATTTCATGAGTACAATACAACTTCAGTAATTGGTTTACGAGAAGGAAGTTGGTTAGAAGTTAATGGAAACTCTATTGTGTTACAAGGGAAATTATCAGCTAGAGTTTTTAAACAGAATGAAAAACCTTACGAATTAGAAAGTGGGAGTGAAGTGTCTTTTTGAGTTACGGAGTTACAAAGTAGTAAAGTGGCAAAGTTAAAGAGTTGCAAAGAAACAGAGTTGTGAAATAATCAAAGACAATTTAGATTTTGCTAATCACTAATACCCAACATAATCAACAATCTCCAATCCATAACCAATCATACCAACACGTTTTTCTTGTTTAGTATTAGAAACCAATCGGATTTTATGAATGTTTAAATCGTGCAAAATCTGTGCACCAATTCCAAAATCTTTACTATCCATTTTTATTTGAGGCGCTTTCATTTCGCCTTTAGATTGAGATTCTTTTAAAATATCTAAACGGCTTAATAAGTTTTGAGATTGATTTTGCTGATTGATAAATAAAATAGCTCCTTTACCAGCATCAGTAATGGCTTTAAACATATTGTCTAATTTTTTATCAGCATTATTTGTTAATGTTCCTAAGATATCATTGTTCACCAAGGTAGAATTTACTCTTGTAATTACGGGCTCATTTTCTTTCCAAGAACCTTTTGTTAATGCTAAATGAACTTGACCGTTGTTTGTTTGTTGATATGCTCTTATTCTAAATGCACCGAAACGAGTTTCAATATCAAAATCTTCTTTCTTTTCGATCAAAGAGTCGTGTTCCATTCTATAAGCAACCAAATCTTCTATAGAAACAATCTTTAAGTCGAACTTTCTAGCAACTTTCATTAGCTGCGGTAAACGTGCCATCGTACCATCTTCATTCATTATTTCTACAATAACCCCTGCTGGCTCAGAACCTGATAAACGCGCAAAATCAATCGCTGCTTCTGTATGACCAGTTCTACGTAAAACGCCACCTTCTTTCGCTCTTAAAGGAAAAATATGTCCTGGTCTAGCTAAATCAAATGGTTTTGTAGTTGGGTTGATGATCGCTTTTATGGTTAACGCTCTGTCTTTTGCAGAAATTCCGGTAGTAACTCCTTTACCTTTTAAATCTACAGAAACTGTAAAAGCAGTTTCCATTGGATCGGTATTGTTGTTTACCATCATTCCTAATTGCAACTCTTTACTACGTTCTTCTGTAATCGGAGCACAAATTAATCCACGACCATGAGTTGCCATAAAATTAATCATCTCTGGAGTTACTTTATCTGCAGCAGCAATAAAATCTCCTTCATTTTCTCTGTCTTCATCATCAACAACAATAATAATTTTGCCATTTCTAATGTCTTCAATTGCTTCTGAAATTGAATTTAATTGTATGCTAGCACTTTTTGTTTTCTCCATTATATTTTTGTGTCTTTTTTAGACGTTATTTTTTTGAAAAAAGTAGTAATAGGCTGCAAAAATACATCAATATTAAAGATTCCCATATCTTTTGTAGCTCTTCTTGTTAATAATATTGCAATTGGTATCATCAATATTGCAGAAATCCAAGAGCCTAAAAATGCTGAGATAGAACTATCTTCTGCTAAATTTCTACCAAAAGTATTAGCGAAAAAGTACAGCACATAAATAGAAATTGCCAATATCATTGGTAAACCAAAACCTCCTTTTCTAATGATAGAACCTAAAGGAGCACCAATAAAAAAGAGAATTAAACAGGATAATGAAAACGCAATTCTATTGTAATATTCGGTTTCATAAACGTTTAATACTTTCCGTTTAAACTTGAATGTTCCTTTTTTATTCTTTATAATATCTAAAGCAGTTTTATTTTCTGAAATTGAAGAGTTTACCAAACGTAATTGTGTTCTTTTATCAAAATTTTGTAAAACATGTGGTTGTAATCTAGTTAAAATACTATCATTTTGACTGGGAACTAATTTTTTTGCATCTGCATTTATATAAAGGTTTTTTGCTCTTCCTTTTATGTATTCTCGAAAATCATCATTATAATACGGAATTGTATCTTTTAATTGACTTAAATTTTTCATGTTGGGGAAATTTTTAAGCTTTTCTTCTTCTAATAAGGAATCATTTGGCAAATTAATAATGATAGTATGTTCTTCAAAAGTACCCATAGAAGCTGGCATGTTATTTTCTGTTTTTGGATTTAAATGCTCTTCGAAAAATTGACCGTTATACAAAACTAAGGTCATGTATGTACTACCTTCTTTATTGATTATTTTACCTGTTTTTGCTGTGATAATTTTATTATTCCATCTATTTTCAGACAAATCATAAATCATTACATTTTTTAAAAAATTATCATTATCACCATATTTTTCATCAAACTTAATATGATATCCAGGAATTTCTGTGTTAAATCCACCAGGAATTAAAGCCATCGAAGGTTCTTGGTTTTTAAGATTTACATACAAGTTTTTCTGTTTAAACATTGCATACGGAAAGATGTTATTTAAAAACAAAAAATTCACAAAACTGAATAGAATTGTTAAAATGATTAAAGGCCTAATTAAACGCTGTAATGAGATTCCGGCAGATTTGGTTGCAGCAAATTCGTAATTTTCAGAAAAATTACCCATTGTCATAATTGAAGAAAGTAAAATAGCAATTGGTAATGCTTGTGGTATTACAGTTAGAGCAGTGTAAAACAGGAATTTTAATATAAAAATAAGATCTATTCCTTTACCAGCAATATCTTCAAAAGCCAACCATAACGCTTGCATTACAAGAGCAAATAATACAATTAAAAAAGTAGCTAAAAAGGGCCTTAGAAAGTTTTTTAATATGTATTTATCTAGTATTCTCATAAAAAATTTAGCGTATAAAAGAAATATTAATCGATGCTATAATTCTTTTTTAAATAACTGTTTTTATTAAAAGAAAAAGTGCTTTTTGGTAGGTCTTGATTGCTTTTTAGCGAAGTGATTGTAAATGTAGTTTTAGCAGAGTTTGAGCCAGTCTGAATTAACTTATAAATATGCTTTGTTTTTAACTCAATTCCTAATTCAACTTTTACAATATCAGAATTACTATCTATTGGAATTAATTCTACAAACTGAATTCCCTTTCCTTTTATAGTTGCTGTTTTTCCTAATTTAAAAGTATATCCTTCTTTATAAAAAGTTAATAATTTTGATGGATAAATAAATCCGTCATCAGTATCAAAATCACCATCGTTTATAGCAATTTCTTTTTCGTCATGGTTAATTACATATAGTTTTTTACCATCAAAAATAAAACTATTCCCAAAATAGTCTAAGTTGTATTTTTCTCCTTCTAAAAAGATGGTTCCTTTCATTGGTGCTTCGTCTCCTTCTTTTATTCCTGCAGCTTCATTGCTTAAGCTAGAGGTAAAGGTGATTTCCATATTTGTATAAGAAGTCATTTGTGCTGAAACTTCATCTAACAACTTTTTTGCATCATCTTCTTGAGCAAAGCTGTTTGTTGAAATTCCGATAAAAAGAAGTAAGAAATATATGGTTGTTTTTTTCATGAATTAAATTCTAATGTTGTTCGTTTGCTAATAATTGATCTAAAGCAACTAAATCTGGAACTAAAACCTGTCTTGCCTTACTACCTTCAAATCCGCCAACAATTCCTGCGGCTTCTAATTGATCAATTAACCTACCGGCTCTATTGTATCCTAATTTTAATTTTCGTTGTAATAAAGACGCTGAACCCTGCTGTGCAGTAACAATTATTTCTGCTGCGTCTCTAAATAGTTTATCTCTGTCTTCAATGTCAATATCAACATTTATGCCAGCTTCCTCGCCAACATATTCTGGTAATAAATACGCTTCTGCATACGCTCTTTGCGAACCAATAAAGTCAGTAATTTTTTCAACTTCTGGTGTGTCAACAAATGCACATTGAATTCTTTCTAAATGGTTTCCTGCTGTGTACAACATGTCTCCGCGACCAATTAATTGATCTGCGCCACCAGCATCTAAGATGGTTCTTGAATCAATTTTTGAAGTTACTCTAAATGCAATTCTTGCTGGGAAATTTGCTTTAATAATTCCTGTAATTACATTAACTGACGGACGCTGAGTTGCCACTATTAAATGAATTCCGATGGCACGCGCTAATTGTGCTAAACGAGCAATTGGCGTTTCTACTTCTTTACCAGCCGTCATAATTAAATCTGCAAATTCATCAATAACCAAAACAATGTATGGTAAAAATTGATGTCCATCATTCGGATTTAACTTACGTGCTTTAAATTTAACATTGTATTCTTTGATGTTACGGACCATTGCTGCTTTAAGCAAATCGTACCGATTGTCCATTTCTATACATAAAGAATTCAATGTATGTATAACTTTGGTAGTATCAGTAATAATTGCTTCCTCGCTATCTGGTAATTTTGCTAAATAATGACGTTCGATTTTATTGAACAATGTTAATTCTACTTTCTTTGGATCAACCAAAACAAACTTTACTTCTGCAGGATGTTTTTTGTACAATAACGAAGTTAATACAGCATTTAACCCAACAGATTTACCTTGTCCAGTAGCTCCAGCCATTAATAAATGAGGCATTTTTGCTAAATCAACAACAAAGGTTTCGTTAGAAATTGTTTTACCTAAAGCAATTGGTAATTCCATTGGCGATTCTTGGAATTTCTTTGAAGAAATAACAGAATGCATCGACACAATAGTTGCTTTTTTATTAGGAACTTCAATTCCGATAGTTCCTTTTCCAGGAATAGGAGCGATGATACGAATTCCTAATGCTGATAAAGACAAGGCAATATCGTCTTCTAAATTTTTAATTTTCGAAATTCGAACTCCCGCTTCTGGTACAATTTCATACAATGTAATTGTTGGTCCAACAGTTGCTTTAATTTTAGCAATTTCGATTTTATAATTTTTAAG
>JBLHOD010000092.1:0-5355 GCA_047622545.1 Polaribacter sp.
AACATTTAATTTTCAAAAATAACTCAAGTGTAATCCGTTATAAAAACTCGGTATTTAAGTTATTAAACACTCCCAAAAAGAGCCAAAACAGAAACCGCTTTTTAGAATTATGTATTATCACTAATATCAGAATAAAACTCTTAACAAAAGCCTTATATAGTAAAAGTCATTTTATGTATGTGATAAATAAATTGAGTGATATTAAATGGTATCAAAGAGTCTTATCAATAGGTAAAACTAATTCACTAGCTCCTTAACCTCTTCAAAATCTAAACCTCCATAATTACCAGAACTCATTAACAATAAAGCGGTATTTTCTAAATTTTTAGAAAACAAAAATTCTTTAAACTCTTGTGGATTCGTATAAATAATTAAATCTTCTCGTTCAAAAGCATTCGCTATTTGTTCTTTAGTAACCTCATCAAGTTGTTTAATTTTTACTGCATTTGGCGAATAAAAAACAACAGCTTTATCAGCTGGATCTAAAGCTCCTTTATATTCTGATAAAAAATTGGAGTTTAAACTAGAGTAGGTATGTAATTCTAAACAGGCCAAAACTGTTCTTTCTGAATACTGTTCTTTTACGGCTTGTGTAGTTGCTGCAACTTTTGATGGAGAATGTGCAAAATCTTTAAATACAACTGTTGAATTATTTTCTGCAATTTTCTCTAAACGTTTGCTTGCTCCTTTAAAAGACACAATTGCTTCATAAAAATCATCTTCATCAATTCCCATATGTTGGCAAATCCATTTTGCTCCTGCTAAATTTTGCATGTTGTGTTTTCCAAAAATTTCTAAAGGTAAATCTCCTTCTTCTGTTTGTAAATAGGTAATTCCGTTTTGTATAAAATAATCTGGAGTTTTATATGAATACTTTTTTATTGCAGAAGTAGATTCTTCAACTAATTGCTTTACAATTTCATCTTCTTCATTGTAAACCAATATTCCGCCATTTGTAATTGAATCTATAAAAACTTTAAACTGTTCAACATAATTCTCAAAAGTTGGAAAGACGTTGATGTGATCCCAAGCAATTCCACTGAGCAATGCAATATTAGATTTATATAAATGAAATTTTGGTCTTAAATCTATTGGCGAACTTAAATACTCATCACCTTCTAACACGATAAAATCATTTTTTTTAGTTAAATGAACCATTGTTTCAAATCCTTCTAACTGCGCACCAACCATAAAATCTACTTCTTTATTATGATAATGCATTACATGTAAAATCATAGCAGTTGTGGTTGTTTTTCCATGAGAACCTCCAATTACAACTCTAGTTTTATCCTTAGATTGTTCAAATAAAAATTCTGGATACGAGTAAATTTTCAAACGTAATTCTTGCGCTTTCAATAATTCTGGATTGTCTTTCTTGGCATGCATACCAAGTATGATAACATCTAAATCTGATGCTATTTTTTCTGGAAACCAACCAAAATTATTTGGCAATAATCCATATTTAGCTAATCTAGATTTTGATGGTTCGTGTATAATATCATCACTACCAGAAATCGTAAAACCTTTTTTTGACAAAGCAATTGCAAGATTGTGCATTGCGCTTCCACCGATGGAAATAAAATGTATGTTCATTTAAAATATAGTCATATATAAGAGATCAAAAATACAAAACAATCAAGTGCTTATTTATAATTATCAATCTTTATTTTTAATTTCATAGCTTTACACAAAACCCCCAATCACCTAGAGCACAAAATATTATCTTAATTTTTCTAAAATTATGAGAAAATTATTTTTGATTATAGGTTTAGTATTTGCAACTGTATTTACAGCAAGTTCACAAGAAATTTCTGAAAACGCAATTGGGATTCGTTTTGGTGACAATAGTGGTTTAGGTGGCGAAATTTCTTATCAGGTTTTAGTAGGGTATGGTAGTAGGTTAGAAATTGATTTAGGCCTGCGCAATAAATCTGGTGTAGACTCTTTTAAAGCAACTGGAGTTTTTCAATGGGTTTGGTCTTTAGAAAATAGATTTAACTGGTATGCTGGTTTTGGAGGTGGAATTGGAAATCAGAGAGACAGTGGAGCTTCAAAAACTTTTTTCTTTGGAACTGGAGACATTGGTATTGAATATAACTTTGAAGCACCTATTTTAATTTCTTTAGACTATAGACCTGAGTATGGTTTTTATAAGGTCTATAAAGGATTTAATTCAGATATTGCTTTAAGTGTACGTTGTCAGTTTTAATTAAAAAAACCATCTAAACATAGCTTAGAGGGTTTTTTATTTCTAATATTCTACTTTAATTAACGTCTTCCTCCCATTTCCTTATCAGTCAACTGCACTCTTGTTGGTGTATCTTTACCGTTGATAATACTTTCTGTTCCTAACGCAATTGCTCTAATTGTTTCTGTAACTACAGATACTTTTAACGTTGTTGCGTCATCAGAAGCTTTATGGTAATGTATATCTGTTGGTAATGGAACTGTAGAGAATGTATGAGAAGGAATTCCTAATCTCGCTAAAGAAGCATTGTCTGATCTAAAGAATAAATTTTGTTTATCATACGGATCTGGATGTAAAACATAACCTGTTCCTTCTAAATTCTTTTGAATTATTTTTCCAAAATCTGAACGATCAAAACCTGTTAACCAAGCTGTTTTTGGTCCAAATTCTGAATCTTTTCCAATCATTTCTATATTAATTCCTGCTACAAATTTACTTGCATCAACATCTTTCCCGAAATGTCTAGAACCTAATAATCCCATTTCTTCACCAGTAAAAGCAACAAATACAATTGTTCTTTCATTATTTCCTTTTTTCTTAAAATATTCTGCTAATGCTAAAACAGCAGTTGTACCAGAAGCATCATCATCTGCACCATTATAAATACTATCTAATTCTCCCTCTTTTTTTCTAATTCCAAGATGATCATAATGTCCAGAAACTACAACATATTCGTCTTTTTTACTTTTTCCTTCTAAAATTCCGATAACATTAAAAGCTGTTACCTCTTCTTTAGTTCTTCTATCTTCAAAAGTAAAAGTTTGTCTAAAATCTGTTAAGTTATCATAGGTTTGTAATCCAATTCTTTTGAATTCTCCCTCAATATATTGGGCAGCTTTCTCAATTCCTGGAGTTCCAGTACGTCTTCCTTCCATTTCATCAGAAGCTAACGTGTATAAATGTTTTCTAACAGTTGTTGTATCAATACTTTCAACTGTAATTTCTTGGTTGGTGTTTTTCTTTTCTGTTTTGCAAGAATATATCAATACAAAAGCAACAAGAAGTGTAACTATTTTTTTCATCGTTATAAATTTTAAAGGCTAAAGATATGAATTCAAAAGCAATAATTATTTTGTATTTTTGCTAAAATTATTTTTCCATGGATATTACGTTAATTCCCAACATTAAACATACTGATTCTAACAACTTTTTTTTACTTGCCGGACCTTGTTCTATTGAAGGAGAAGATATGGCAATGCGAATTGCAGAAAAAGTACTAGAAGTAACCAACAAATTAGAAATTCCGTTTATTTTTAAAGGAAGTTTTAAAAAAGCAAACAGAAGTAGAGTTGATAGTTTTACGGGAATTGGAGACGAAAAAGCATTGAAAATTTTACGCAAAGTTTCAGAAAATTTTGAAGTACCTACGGTTACAGATATTCATGAAGCATCTGATGCAGAAAGAGCTGCACAATATGTTGATATATTGCAAATTCCTGCTTTTTTAGTGAGACAAACAGATTTAGTCGTTGCAGCTGCAAAAACCGGAAAAGTTGTCAATCTAAAAAAAGGACAATTTATGAGTCCTTCTGCTATGAAACACGCCGTTCAGAAAGTAATTGATTCTGGTAATACACAAGTTATGATTACCGATAGAGGAACGATGTTTGGCTACCAAGATATGATTGTTGATTTTAGAGGAATTCCAGAAATGAGAGCGTTTGCTCCGACAGTTTTAGATATCACACATTCTTTACAGCAACCAAATCAAGATTCTGGCGTTACTGGTGGAAGACCAGATATGATAGAAACTATTGCAAGAGCTGGAGTTGTAAATAATGTTGATGGTTTGTTTTTAGAAACTCATTTTGATCCTAAAAATGCCAAAAGCGATGGCGCAAACATGTTGCACTTAGATCATCTAGAAAGTTTACTAAGCAATTTGGTTGCTATTAGACAAACGGTAAACAAATTATAAAAACAATTTTTGATGCATTAAGTTGTTATACTTTTTATGAAACAGCTTTTCTTTTTATTTATTTTTTTAAACCTTGCTGTTCAATCTCAAAACTATACTGATGTTGATGCCAAAGTAAAAAGCTTTCCAAAATTTACTTCTGCTCAAAAATTAGCTGCTAAAATTGATAAAAATTTTACTTCTGATAATAATAAGATTAGAGCTACATTTATTTGGTTGACAGAAAACATTAGATACGATTTAAAAGAGTTTTACAATCCAACAACTAAAAGAGTTGGTTTCAGTTATAAAAACGAAGCCGAAAAGCAGACAAAATTACAACAGATAAAAGATGATATTGTAAATGTAACTTTTAAAACAAGAAAATCTGTTTGTGAAGGTTATGCGCAATCTTTTAAAAAAGTGTGTGATTTACTACAAATCGAAGCAATCATTATTAAAGGATATGCTCGTAATTCTTCTAATGAAATTGGACTAATTCCTTCTGCTACAAATCATGCGTGGAATGCCGTAAAACTGAATAATAAATGGCAATTAGTTGATGCAACTTGGGCTGCTGGTTATGCAATTAACAACAAATGGGAAAAGAATTTTACAGAATATTATTTTTACCCAAATCCGTCTGAATTATCGCGTACACATTTACCAGAAAATGAAACTTGGCAATTGGTTACAAAACCAATCAACAAAAAAGAGTATGCAAGTCAGCCCATCATTGGACAAGGTTTCTTTTATAAGAATTTAGTGCTGATATCGCCAACAAATGGTATTCTTTCTAAGAAAGGAACTATTGAATTTAAAATCAAAAATTTATCTGCAACAGAAATAGTAAGTTATCAATTTAAAGGACAGCGTTATGGTAAAAAAGTAATCGTGAAGCTCGATAATTCAGTTGGGAATTTCACTATCAATTTAGAAAAGAAACGAAAAACCGAATTGTATATTTTTATCAATAATGAAATTGCGCTACAATACAAAATCAAGTAGATGTATTTTATATATTGTTTTAAATTTTTTTCTTATGAGAAAGCTGTTTTTTATTTATTTTGCTTAAATATTTAGTTTGTCATCTTTGTCTTCTCAAACCAATAAGTTAACTGATGTAGACAAAATAATGTACTCATATTCAAATATTAACTCGATTGAAGAACTCACAAAGAGAATAGATTACGATTTCAAAACTAATATA
>JBLHOD010000093.1:0-5352 GCA_047622545.1 Polaribacter sp.
GCCATGGGCAACATTGCAGATCCTTCGAACTGAAAATCGTAATCGTAATCATCTTCAATAATAGCAAACCCGTATTCTTTAGCAAGTTGCAACAAGGCTAAACGACGTTCTGCACTTAATGTTACGATCGTTGGATAATCTCTATGAGCACAGATATACACACATCTAATGCTTTCTTTTACAAAATGTTTTTTTATGTATTCAATATCTAAACCATCAGTATCCACAGGAATTGTTTTGATGGTTGCACCTGCTTGTTGAAAAATCATATTAGATGCATAATTACTTAAATGCCCTACTAACACTACATCATTTTGTTTTATTAATAATTGAGAAACAATGTACAAGCTCATTTCTGTACTACGCGTATTTATTATATTATTTGGTTTTATATAAAAACCTCTAGTTGCATTTAAATAATTACATAGCTGAGTTTGAAATAGCGAATAAGAAAATTCGTTTGGTATGTTCCATTTTTTTATCAATGTTTTTCGTTTCATCGCAGCACTGTACCACCTTGTAAATTGATGAACAGGGTGCAGGCGTAAATCGGGTTTTCCATCGTTAATGGTATACTTCGCATTTGTTAACTGAACAGTTGATGCTAAATGAAATGATTTTTGAAAAGGAAATCCTGTTGTTTTAGCAGATGTATATGCTTGATTTATTTTTTGAGAAGGTGCTTTTATTTTTGCTGTTTTTAGCGCTGGATCTAAAACAAATGTACCTTTATTTGGCATTATTTCTACCCAACCTTGAGAAGCCAACTCTTCGTAGATAGCAACTGCCGTATTTCTATGTACTTTTAATAACTGCGCTAATACACGGGTTCCTGGTAGCATTGTACCTTTGGTTACATATTGACGTTGTATCGCATTTATAATTTGCTGTGAAACCTGTATATACACAGGTTGAGACATTGATTTATCAAAATCAATTAGTTGTTTAAATAGTGTATTAACCGGACTATCTATCATTTTAAAACTGGACTAGTTTAGTTGTTCGAAAAGTTACGACTTTTGCACTGTTTTTAAATTAAAATAACAATTAAAATGAACCAAAGAAAATTACTAATTATTACAATTTTACTATTGCATTTGAATTTGTTTTCTCAAGAAAAAAATAAAGTATTTGAATTAGATACTATAGTCATTTCTTCTAGTAGAATAGATTTACCTTTTAAAGAAAATTCTCGAACAATTTTAGTAATTACGTCTAAGCAAATTAAGCAAAGTGCTGTAACAAACCTTACAGGTTTACTGCAACAAGTTGCAGGTATAGATATGCGTAGAAGAGGTGTAAACGGAATGCAAGCAGATTTATATATTCGTGGTGGTAGCTTTGATCAAACCTTATTGTTAATTGATGGAATTAAAGTTGAAGATCCGCAAACAGGACATCATACTATGAATATGGCGTTGCCAATTGATGTTATTGAACGTATTGAAATTATTAAAGGAGCAGCAGCACGAATTTTTGGTCAGAATGCTTTTACCGGAGCTATTAATATTGTTACCAAAAAGAATGCAAACAATGTTAATTCTGTGGGAGTTCAAATAGGTTCATTTGGTCAAAAAAATGGCGCTATTACGGTTGGAAAAAATCTTAAAAACAGCTCGATTATTGCACACGTATCTATAAATTCATCTGATGGGTATAGACATAATACAGATTTTAAAAATCAGAATTATTTTATAAAAAACACGTTTAACAAAAATAAGACACCAATTAATTTTATTGGATATTTTACAGAAAGAAATTTTGGAGCAAACGGATTTTATGCTTCACCCTCTGCAATAAATCAATATGAAGAAACACAATCTAGTTTAGTCGGCTTGTCAAGTGCTTTTAAAAAAGGTAAACTTACTCTAAAACCACGTTTATATTGGAAAAGAAATCAAGATATGTATGTCTTTATCCGTAACAATCCTTCGGTTTACAGGAACTTACATATTTCTAATAAAGTTGGAGCTGAGGTAAACGCATCGTACAATTCTTCTCTAGGGATAACAGGTTTTGGGATTGATCTCGCAAAAGTATTTTTAACAAGTAACAATTTAGGATCTAGAGAGAGGTTTATGGCGAATTTGTTTTTAGAACATCGCTTTAAATTATTTAATGATAAAATGGATATTACGCCAGGTGTTGCCATTAATTACTTTTCAGATTTCAAGTTTCATGCGTTTCCAGGAGTTGATGTTGGATATACAGTAAACGATCATTTTAAGGTGTATGCAAATGCTGGATATACATACAGAATTCCGACATATACAGATTTATTTTATAGCGATCCAACGACGTTAGGAAATGAAAATTTAAATCCAGAAGAAGCAATTTCTGAAGAATTAGGATTTAAATACACTTCATCAAAAATAGATTTTTCTGCAGCTATTTTTAATAGAGATTCTAATAATTTAATAGATTATGTTAAGGTAAATGAAAACGATAAATGGCAAGCAACAAACATTCAAGATTTAAACTCTTTTGGATTTGAATTTAACGGATCGTTTCGTTATAAAGTAAAAGATTTTACACAAAACCTTTCTTTTGGTTATACCTATTTAAATGAAAATTTAGAGTCAGTAAAAGCTAACTTTTCTAGATATTCGATCAATTCTTTAAAACACCATTTTACATCAACCTATCGTTCTCAATTCTTTAAAAACATAAGTCAGAGTATTATTTATAAATTTGCAGAAAGATCAACAGGAGAAAGTTATGGTATTGTAGATATCATGTTTACACTAAATTTAAAACCTTTTAATGTATCGCTTATTGGAAATAATATTTTTAATAAAGAATATACAGAAACCAATTTAGTGCCTATGCCAAAAGCAAATTTTTTAATTGATTTAAAGTATAAATTTTAATCTTACAACAATCTAGTAATAAATATGTTAACGTCAAAAGCAGAGCAATTAGCTCTGCTTTTGACGTTAACAAGACATACGTATAAGTACTTATGTGTGTTTAGGCAATAAACTTTAATTTAGCTTAATATTTTTCCAGATCATGAAACATTGCCCTAATTGTAACTCGTACGAAAGACATAGGTTAAAACGCCTAGGCATTTATAAACTTATCTCAGGTATTAGGAAATATGAATGTGATAAATGTGAACAGAACTATGTATGGCTTTCTTTTCTTAAGAAAACTATAAAAGTGAAAAAGAAAAATATTTTTCATTAAAACCAAAAGCTATTTTTAATCTATTTCTATTTAAAAAGCCATCTATAAACATCATTTCCGTTTGCAAAAAGTAATAAGGCAATTAATAGAATAAAGCCAACAACTTGAGCGTATTCTAAAAATTTATCGCCAGGTTTTTTACCGGTAATCATTTCCCAAAGTGTAAACACAACATGACCACCATCTAAAGCCGGTATTGGTAATAAATTCATAAATCCTAACATAATAGATAAGAAAGCTGTAATGTTCCAAAATGTTTGCCAGCTAAATTCTGACGGAAAAATACTTCCTATAGAAATAAACCCACCTAATCCTTTATATGCTCCAGTACTTGGATTAAATATTTTCTTTAATTGTTTTATATAACCTGTAAGTGTGCTCCAAGATTTATTTAATCCGGCAGGAATTGCTCCCGCAAAAGAATATTGAATATTTTCTAAATTATAGTATCCTAGCCTTTCTAAATCAAGCATTGATAATCCAGCAAGATTTACTCCTAAAACGCCATCTGCTGTAATTTTTACATTGATATCTTTTGTTTCGTTTCCTCTTTTAACAGACAAGGTTATTTCTTTATTTTTATAGCTTTTAAGAATAGTTTCTGCTTCATCAAAATAAGTAATTGGCGTTCCGTTTATTCCTACAATAATATCTCTTACTTTTAAATCACCGTTTAGATTTGGAGAATCTTCAGCTATTTTACCAACCATAAATGGATATCTTGGCAATAAAAAAGAACCTTCGTTTTTGCCTCTTTCAATTAACTTAGAAATAAAATCAATCGGAATTTCTTTATCAATAACTTCTCCATTTCTTTCAATAGAATAGTTATTCCCGTTGATAAATCCGATTGGTAAATTGCCAAATTTTCTAACTTCATTTCCATCAATTGTTAACACTTTATCACCCGTTTTTAATCCTAAAGAAGTTCCTAAAGAATCTTGTACCCAAACACCACCTTTTACATTTTTGTTTGGTAAAAAGTTTTCGCCATACGCATACATTAGCATAATGTAAATAAAGATACCCAATACAAAGTTTACAAAAACCCCACCTAACATTATAATTAAACGTTGCCAAGCTGGCTTAGATCTAAACTCCCAAGGTTGTGGAGGTAAAGCCATTTGCTCGGTATCCATACTTTCATCAATCATTCCAGATATTTTTACATATCCACCAAGCGGAATCCATCCAATTCCGTATACAGTATCTCCAACTTTCTTTTTAAGAATCGAAAATTTATAATCAAAAAATAAGTAGAATTTCTCTACTCTTGTTTTAAATATTTTTGCAGGTATAAAGTGACCTAATTCATGTAAAACAATCAATAATGATAAACTTAGAATGAATTGAGATGCTTTAATTAATATTTCCATGTAGTATTTTTTCTTTTTTAATCGGACAAATGTACGTTTTTAATAAGAATAGTAAAATAGTAAAATAGTAAAAGAGTCCAATTGTTGTTTTTTAACAAAGATTTATTTCAAATTCTTTGATTTTGTTTTATTTTGAGTAGAATATGGCGTAATTTTGTTACTTCTAAACAAGTCTAAAAATGAGTTTTTTTTCAATTAAAAAATCGCTTTCATTTCTAATTATTTTTGCTGTTTTTTCTGTAATAGCAGTAACGGTCTTTTATAATTTATTATCTGTTGATAAACGATTGCCAATTTATAATCCGTCAGATGTAAATCCAAAATTGGTAGATGCTTCTATAAAACACATTAAAATAAATCATACAATTGCAGATTTTAGTTTGTTAAATCAAAATGGAGAAACGATAACCAATAAAAATTACGAAGGTAAAATTTACATTGCCGATTTCTTTTTTACACGTTGTAGAAGCATCTGTATTGCGATGGCATATAATATGAGCGAATTGCAAGAATATTATAAAGAGGATGCAGATATTATGTTTTTATCTCATTCTGTAACTCCGGTCATGGATAGCGTTCCTGTTTTAAAAGCATACGCTGATAAAAAAGGTGTTATTGATGGAAAATGGAATGTAACAACTGGAGCCAAAAAACATATTTATGAATTAGCTCGTAAAAGCTATTTTGCTGTGTTAGATGAAGGAAATGGCGATGAAAACGATTTTATTCATACAGAGCAATTTGTACTAGTTGATAAAGAGAGAAGAATACGTGGTTATTATGACGG
>JBLHOD010000094.1:0-5344 GCA_047622545.1 Polaribacter sp.
CGTTTTCCATTACTTGCTTGGTTTCTGTAGAAATATTATCTAAAACCAATTCACCATTTGCAGGGTTTATTGCAATCTGACCAGAAGTATATAATGTGTTTCCAGATAATGTAGCTTGATTGTACGGTCCAATTGGTGCAGGCGCTTTTGTTGTTGTAATAATTTTTTTCATTTTTTCTTAAGTTTCAAAGTTTCAAAGTTTCAAAGTTTCAAAGTTTCAAAGTTGCAGAGTTGCAGAGTTGCAGAGTTTCAGAGTTTCAAATTTCTATTGTTATAGTCGTTTCAAATTTTTAACTTTTCCTAATTCCTAATTCCTAATTCCTAATTCCTAAAACAATAATCTGTCTGGTAAACTACGTTTATCCCATTTTAAATCGCTTAACATACTTGAGTTTACACCAATTCTAAAGTAATAAGATTTGTTGTTTCCGAAAGGGGACCAATCAAAATTAAAACTCCAACTATCTAAATCTCTAGTAAAACCTAAACGTGTATAGCTAAATCCTTTGTTTTTAAAATCATACCCAGAACTATACCTCACTTTCCATTTAGGAGACAATTCTAAATCTCCATTAAACATTAATGAATTAGCACCAATTCCATTATTTATAATTCCGTAATTAGAATAATTTATAGCATACGCAATACTAATGTTCCAAGGAATTGCGGCGTTATACAATTTGGTTTCTGTAACGTTTTTATCTTTTTTAGTATCAGTATTAGAAGAAGAATCTCCAAACTGATTTTGATTAGTAGTGTTTGTTTTTGCTTTTTCTTTTTTCTCAAAATCTTTACTTGAAAATTTAATATTAGCAGAAACATTTGCACTTGTAAGTCTAAAAATTTTGTTATTTATTTTATTAATTCTATTTCCATTTCCATCTATTTGATAAGGATCTAAGGTTGCGCCAAAATTAATAGACAATTTATCTTTAAAAAAGCGAGTTCCTGCATTCATAGAAACTGGACTCCATTTTAAACTATCAGCCGCAATATTATAACTGGTGCTAAAGTTTAAATTGTTTAATAATGTAATTTTTTTATCTTCTATATCTAAAGAGTCTTTTGATGCAATTTTTGCTTCTAAAACATTGCTAATAGAAATTCCAATTGAATTTGATAAACCAGCTCCAGGACCTCCATATATTCCTTTTTCAAAAGGAGAATAGGTTAAAATATCTGTTGGATCAATACTTTGTTGCACTTGTTGATTGTATTTGTCAGCAAAATCAGGCCTATATCCATAAGTAATTGATGGTCTAATTGTATGGCGAATCGATTTTAATTTTCCTTTAAAATTAAATTGTCCATAAATAGTTGTTCCTAAAGAAACACCTGCAGTATATTCTCTAAAACTTTTAAAACCATTAACTCTTTCTTTAATTGCAGTACCCGAAGTTGCATCATAATACCTGTTGATATAATCCCAATTCCAAACTTCTTTAAAACTTGCACTTGGCGATAACGTAAAGTATTTTAATACTTTCATATTTGTATTTGCAGATGTGGTATGTTGCACACCCGCTTTTGCCGTTTCAAACATTTCTGGTTTAAAAAATAGAGAATCCACGGTGTTAATTCTGTAATCTCCTTTCATACTGTAATTCAATCCAACTTTTTGCAAGGCATTTTTTTTAATTCCTCCTTTACCAGCAAAAGGATACACTCTATCCATATTAACTTGTAAAGAAGGCAACGTCATATTAATTTCTTGCGTGTTGGTGTTTTGAGAATGACTTGCCGTTGCATTTAAATTAAAAGGGGTGCCAACAATTTTTTTATAATAGGAAATAGAAGAACTCAATGTATTTGTTAAGAAATCTGAACTATTTACTTCATTTAAAGATTCTCTAAAATATTTACTGCTTCCTAAGTTTACTGAAGCAGAAAAACGTGCATTCGGATTTGCTTTTGAATCTTGACTGTGAGACCATTGAATATTAAAATTAGATGATTTACTATAGTCATCAAAACCTTTTACACTTCTAATTAAGTTTTCGTAACGTAGACTAAAATTACCACTAAATTTATAACGTGCTACATAACTCGATTCTGTTCGTAAACCCCAACTTCCATTGGTGTAAACATCACCCATTAAAGAAATATCTAAATAGTCATTTAAAGCTAAGTAGTAACCGCCATTTTGTAAAAAATAACCTTGATTGCTCGCTTCTCCCCAAGTTGGAATAATAAACCCTGAAGCTCTGGTGTCAGTCATCGGAAAATAGGCAAACGGAATTGCAATTGGAGTTGGAACATCTGCAATTACTAAATTACTCAAACCAACAATTATTTTTTTACCGGGAACTAATTTTGCTTTTTTAGTTTTTATATAGTAATCTGGATTTACTTTGTCAGAAGTAGTGAATCTCATATCTCCTAAAAAGATTACAGAATCATTTTCTCTTTTTGTCCTTTTAGCATAAGTGATCATTCCAGATTGGGTGCTTTTTATACTATAGATAATTGCGCGTTTCGTTTTAAAATTATAAAAAAGAGAATCTTGTTCAGATTCTTGAGAACCTTGTTTAAAAATAGGTCTTTGTGTATAACCTAAACTATCTTTTATTCCTTTAGCAAAAAGGGTGTTGTTTTTATTATCAATTAAAATATAACCAGCTTTTAAATCAATATCATCATACGTAACATGTGCTTGATTGTATAATTCTATTTGTTTTGTTTTAGCATTTTGTAAAATAGAATCGACAGCATTGTGTGTTATTTTTGATTCTACGGTGCTTTTAGGTTTTAAAATGGAGTCAATTTTAATGGTATCTAATTTTTTATTTAGTAAAAGACTGTCCTTTTTTAAGGAAGATTTTTTATCTTTAAGAAGTGGAATTGGTTTGGTTTTTGTTTTATTTTCTTGAGCAAAACCAGTTTGTAAGCATAAAAGGCTAAGTAAGCTAAACAAAAGTATGTGTTGTATGTTTGATTGCAATGCTTTTATGCTATTTTTGTAACAAATGTAATAATATACTTCAATACTTGAAGTGTCAAATCTGAAAAGCCAAAATTAAGTAAAAATATTGATGTCGATAGTAGAACACCTTAAATATAATCATAAAACGAAGCTTTTTACACTTTTTATATGCAGCTTGTTTTTTTTAGGGGCAACACAATTTAGTTTTGCGCAAAAAAAAACATACACAATTGTCTTAGATGCTGGTCATGGAGGCCATGATCCAGGGAATATTGGTAATGGTTATCGAGAGAAAAATATTGCTTTAAAAATAGCTTTAGAAGTCGGAAAAATAATAGGCAAAGAGAAAGATATCAAAGTTGTTTTTACTCGCGAGAAAGATGTTTTTGTAGAATTATGGAAACGTGGAAGTATTGCCAATACTATAAAAGCAGATTTATTTGTGTCTATTCATTGTGATTCTCATACGTCAAATGCTTTTGGTATAGGAACTTTTGTTCTTGGAGCTAGAGGGAATAGACAAAATTTAGAAATAGCAAAAAGAGAAAACAGTGTAATTTTGTTAGAAAAAGATTATAAGCAAAAGTATAATTACGATCCAAACTCACCAGAATCTGTAATTGGACTGTCCTTACTACAAGAAGAAAACCTAGATCAAAGCTTACAGTTGGCGAGTATTATTCAAAACAATCTTGTTAAAAAATTAAAACGTTATAACAGATATGTGAAAATGGATAATTTTCAGGTGTTAAGAGAAACCATTATGCCAAGCGTATTAATTGAATTGGGTTTTTTAACGAATAAAAATGAAGGACGTTTTTTGAACTCTAAAAACGGACAACATGCAATGGCAAAAAACATTGCAAGTTCTATTTCAGCGTTTGTAAATCAATTAAAAATAAATACGGTTTCGATTGTTAATGTTGATCAAAAGGCAGTTGTAGTTAAGACCAAGAAAGTAGCGAAAATAGAAGTAGCTGAGTTTAAAATACAAATTGCTTCTAGCCGAAAAAAGATAGAAACAAAAGCGTATAATTTTAAAGGATTAAAAAAGGTAGAAAGTGTAAAAGTTGGAAGGTTTTATAAATATTATTATGGGAAAACAGCCAATTATAAAAATATACAAACACTGCTTAAAAGAGTAAAAAAGAAAGGATATAAATCTGCATTTATTGCCGCTTTTAAGAATGGAGAAAAAATTTCAGTAAAACAAGCGTTAAAAACAAGGTGATTTACCTATAATCTCCAAAAAATAATTAGTAATATTGTTACTTAAATAAGAATGTATGTCTAAAGAACTAAAAACGGGATTTGTTGCAGTTGTTGTTATTGCTCTTTTTATTTGGGGTTTTAACTTCCTAAAAGGAGAAAATATTTTTGCAAAAAATCAACGTCATTTCTTTGTAGAATATAGTAATATACAAGGATTAAAAAAGTCTAGTGCTATAACTATTAACGGTTTACAAGTTGGTAGTGTTGTTGATATTAAGTTCAATTCATCTCCAGATAAAAAAGGGAAATTAATTGTAGAGTTGTTAGTTGAAAACAATTTTCAGTTTTCAAAAAAGAGTATAGCAAGAATATATAGCGCCAGTTTAATGGGCGGTCAGTCTTTAGCAATAATCCCTTCGTATGAAGGTGACATGGTTGTTGATGGTGATTTCTTAAAAGGAGAAGTAGAATCAGATATTTTTTCTTCAGTAGGAGAAAAGTTAAATCCACTTCAAGCAAAGTTAGAGAACGTAATTGTTAGTGCAGATTCTTTATTTTTGGGTTTAAATCAGACTTTAGATGTTAAAGCCAGAAAAAGTTTAAACAGAAGTATTTTAGGATTAGAACATACAATTACAGATGTTAGAAAAACATTAGGTTCAGTAAATCAATTATTAGATTCTAGTAAAGTCGGAATTCAAAACACGTTTTATAATACCAGAATTATTACAGAAAACTTAATGAAATTGTCTGATACTTTGGTAAATGCAAACATTGGTTTAACAATTAAAAAAGCTCAAGAATCTTTAGATTATGTGAACCAATTAATGGTCGGAATTCAAAAAGGAGAAGGCTCTTTAGGGAAATTAGTGAAAGACGACGCTATGTATAATAACTTAACCGATATGTCTAAAGAATTGGAAGAGTTAATTAGAGAAATGAAATTGAATCCTAAACGTTTTGTGCATTTTTCTTTATTTGGAAAAAAAGCAGTTCCTTACGATCCTAAGAAAAATAAAGAGAACGTAACCAACGAAAAATAATGAGTTGGATTCACGTTATTTCGTTTGAAAAAGCAACCGGAAAATTAAAACGCTTATACGCTAAAGTTACTGGACCAAATAATAATATAGATAATATTATGAAGGTTCATAGTTTGCGTCCGCATACAATGACAGGTCATATGTCATTATATAAAAACGTTTTACA
>JBLHOD010000095.1:0-5336 GCA_047622545.1 Polaribacter sp.
ACGCAAATACATTAAAAAAATGGTTTTTAACTTCTGCAACCCCTAAAGATATCGCCAAACATTTTGTGGCGGTTTCATCTAACGTAGAAAACGCAACTGAATTCGGAATTAGCGGCGAAAATATTTTCCCAATGTGGAATTGGGTTGGAGGCCGATTTTCTTTATGGAGTACTGTTGGTTTGTCAATAAGTTTATCAATTAATTTTCAGAACTTTAAATCATTACTTAAAGGAGCTGAAGAAATTGATCGTCATTTTTCCATTTCAGATTTTGATGAAAACATTCCAGTTTTATTAGCATTAATTGGTATTTGGTACAACAATTTCTTTGGATGCGAAACCGAAGCTATTTTACCATATTCTCAATATTTGAATAAATTTCCAGAATATTTACAACAATTAAGTATGGAAAGCAATGGGAAAAGTGTAGATAGAAATGGAGAAAAAATCGATTATCAAACTGGAGCAATTATATGGGGAAATGTTGGGACCAATATGCAACATGCTTTTATGCAGTTACTCCACCAAGGAACAAAATTAATTCCGGCAGATTTTATTGGTTTTCAAGAATCTTTATCTGGCTTAACAGAACATCATAAAAAGTTAATGGCAAATTTTCATGGACAAACAGAAGCGTTAGCTTTCGGAAAAACTGTTGAAGAAGTGCATTTAGATTTAAAATTCAATAACCAAAATAAAGAGCTGGCAACGTTACTTCCTTTTAAAGTTTTTGAAGGAAACAAACCTAGTACTACAATTTTAATACAGAAACTAACACCAAATTCTTTAGGTAAGTTAATCGCTACATATGAACATAAAGTTTTTGTTCAAGGTGTTATTTGGAATATCTTTAGCTTTGACCAATTTGGAGTAGAGTTAGGCAAAGAATTAGCCAAAAAGCACCTGAAAAAGGAGTAATTTTCTCTTTAAAAAAAGACAATATCAGAATTTTAACATTTATTTTTCTTTTTGTTAACAACCTTGTTAATATTTAATAAACTGTTTTTTAAGTTATAATCCAATATTTTTACTATTTTTGGTTGTCTTAAATTTTTGTTAATACTTAACATTAAATTAACATTACAGCTGTAAAAATTGAAGATTTTTGCAGAACATTTAATAACTTAAAATTTCAAAATGAAAATTTTTAAAAATTTATTATTAGTAGCGTTGTTTTTTGCAACAGCTGCTGTTTTTGGTCAAACCAAAATAACTGGTAAGGTAGTTGATGAAACTAACCAACCTTTACCTAGTGCTAGTGTTGTTGTAAAAGGTACAACAAACGGAACATCAACAGATTTTGATGGAAACTTTACTATAACTGCAAATTCAAATTCTGGAGTACTAGTTCTTTCTTTTGTTGGTTATAACAAAAGAGAAGTATCTTTCTCTTCAGCTAAATCTAATTTAGGAAGAATCCAATTAACTGAAGACAGTTCTGTATTAGACGAGATTGTTATTACGGCAACATCTTTCGCTATTGATAGAAAAACGCCAGTTGCAGTGTCTACTATTAGAGCTGCAGAAATTGAAAGAAAATTAGGGTCTCAAGAATTTCCAGAGGTATTAAAATCTACTCCAGGGGTATATGCTACGAAATCTGGTGGGGGTTTTGGAGACGGTCGTATTAATTTACGTGGTTTTAATTCTGAAAATGTTGCTGTTATGATTAACGGAGTGCCCGTTAATGATATGGAAAACGGTAGAGTATATTGGTCTAACTGGGCAGGTTTGTCTGACGTTACGGCTGCAATGCAAGTTCAAAGAGGTTTAGGAGCTTCTAAAGTAGCTGTGCCTTCTATTGGAGGAACAATTAATATCTTATCTAAAACTTCAGACATTAAAAAAGGTGGAAATGTAATTGCCTCTACTGGAAATGATGGGTATCAAAAATATGGTTTTACTTTATCTACAGGTTTAATGGATAATGATATTGCCGCAACGGTTTCTTTTGCTAGAACTACAGGAGAAGGGTATGTAGACGGAACTCAGTTTGAAGGGTCTAACTACTTTGTAAATTTTACAAAAAATATAAATGACAACCATAAATTATCATTTACAACTTTTGGAGCACCACAAAGACATGGTCAAAGACAAAACATGAGTACAATAGCTGCTTACAGAAACGCAGAATCAGGAAATCGTTTTAATCCAGATTGGGGTTATAAAGATGGGCAAGTAACTCATATAGAGGATAATTTTTATCACAAATCTCAAACATCTTTGAACCATTATTGGAATATTAGTGATGTTTCTTCTTTATCAACTGCTGCATACATGTCTTATGGCTCTGGTGGTGGTGGTGGAACCGCAGGAACGAACAGAGATTTATTTGGTGTTCGTTTAGGTGGTTCAGACCAACCAGTAGATTTAGACAATATTGTTTCAATAAACAGAGCAAATGGTGCTTTAGGTTCTGAAGCAATTTTAAGAGCTTCAAGAAATGATCACGAATGGTTTGGTGTTTTATCAACATTTAAAACAGAACTTGCAGATGGTTTAGATTTAATTGCAGGTTTAGATTGGAGATCATATACAGGAAAACATTTTAGAGAAGTTACAGATCTTTTAGGGGGTCAATATTATCTTGATGATAATAACGTAAACAATCCAAATGCAGCTTTACGTGTTGGGGAAAAAATGGGATATAACGACGAAGGTAAAGTTGGTTGGTTAGGTTTCTTTGCTCAATTAGAATACGGAACAGATAATTTTAACGCTTTTGTTTCTACTTCTGTTCAAAGAAGTACTTACCAAAGAATAGAGCACTTCTTATATGATTTAAGTACAGATGCTGGTAAAGATTTAGCAACTTCTGAAAAGATAAGCTTAAATGGATATAGTATTAAAGGGGGTGCAAACTTCAAATTAGATGATGTACAAAATGTTTTTGCAAACATTGGTTATTTTGAAAGACCAGCTGCATTTAATGCTGTTTTTAACGGTTACAACAATACTAAGGTAAATAGCGATGCAGAAAACGAAAAGGTTTTCAGTATGGAATTAGGGTATGGTTTGAGAGGTGAAAAATTCGCAGCGAATGTAAATTTATATAGAACGCAATGGAAAGATAGAACATTTACAAGAAATGTTCGAGCTACCGAAGCAGGAGCTGAAGATTATACAGCAAATTTATTAGGTGTTGATGCATTGCATCAAGGTGTTGAGTTTGACTTTACATACAAGTACTCTGATAAATTAAACTTTACAGGGATGCTATCTTTAGGAGACTGGAAATGGGATAATGATTTAGTAGATGTTCCTGTTTTTGATGAAAATCAAAGTCAAGTTGATACTATTTCTCTTCCAATTGCTGGATTAAGAGTTTCAGATGCAGCGCAAACTACAGCAGCTCTAGGAATGTTGTATAAGTTTTGGGACAAGACAAGTGTTACTTTAGATTACAACTACTTTACAGATTTATATGCTAGAATAGATGTTTTAAGTTATGCTAATGCATCTACAAGACCAGATGATTCTTGGAAAGCACCTAGTTACAATACAATGGATGCTAGTTTACGTCACGGGTTTAATTTAGGAGAATTTGACACTACTGTTACATTTCGTGTAAATAACTTGTTTGATACAGAATATGTAGCTGATGCTATTGATGCTTCAGACCCATTAGTATACTTTGGTTTCGGTAGAACATTCAGTTTAAGCGCAAAAATTAATTTTTAAATAACAAAATCATGAAAAAAATATTTTTATTACTAACAGTGTTTTCAATGGTATTCGCTTCTTGTGATGACCCAATGGGAGACATATATGAAGAAATAGATGCTAAAGTATCAGTAATTGTTGGAGAGGCTAATGTTACTTTAACAGATGCAGATCACAATGCTCTTACAGGCAATACATTTGGTAACTTCGGCTCTATTGCTGAGGCAAAAACAATGATCCCTGGATTCCTTAAAAATAAATACCCAGTTTGGGGTAAAAACTCTGGAGTTAAAGCAACTTTCAAGTATTACAACAGAATTGAAACGTATAGTAAAAACGTATACGCATTATCTGATGCGGAACACAATGCAATTACGGGTAAGTCATATGGTAACTTTGACAAGTCATATCATATTACTAATTTTATTGCTTCTAAATACACTACGCCTGCAGAAGGAGATTTCGTATCTCTAAGATACCGTTTTTACTCTGGTGGAGAAAAAACTTTAACTGATGGGTTTGCATACACAAATAGCAAATGGGAAAAAGTGACTGGATTTACTGAAGAAGAGTACAAAGCAATGGGTGAAAGTTTCCCTAACTTCTCTAGTCATGATGAAGCAGCTGCTAAAATTCCTGTTACTTTAGTTGACTTATTTAAATTCAACCCAAAATCAGCTGGCGAAATTGTTTCTGCTATGTATGAATTATACATAGGTAGTGGAGTTACAAAAAGTTACACTAGTAACTTTATTTTTGACGGAACATCTTTTTCTAAATATAACAATGTAAAAGGAGAAACAGTTCAATTTGGTCATGATGGAACTACTTGGGTTCCAGATAATACAATCAAATATACTTTAACCGCAGCTGACTACACGTTAGTTGGTAACGGAAATTACGAAAATTTTGATGTTAGAACTGGTAAAGATGAAGAGACTGTAGCTTCAAGAGTTGCTAAAATCAACACTATTTTGTTAAACAACTTCTCTTCTGATGCTGAAGGTCAAAAATATATTGTTTCTTATAATATATATAACGGAGCGGCAGGAGTTTGGCAAACTGCAGTTGTTAAAACTGGAGGAGCCTACGTATTACAATAATTTAATATAGTTAACTATATTTCTAAAACCACCTCAAATGAGGTGGTTTTTTTTTGATTAAAATTAGTACATTTACACAAACTAAAAAACGAAGAAATCATGATGAAAGAAATTCACTCGTATTGGGCATATTTAGCGATTTTAATGTTGCTATTTGCTGTTGCAAATGCAATTATGGGATTGTCAAAAAAGAGAAGCTTTACCGATAAAGATGTTCGTATTGGTTTGTTTACACTAATTATATCTCATATTCAATTATTAATCGGATTAGGTTGGTATTTTATGAGTCCAGCATATAAAGCTTTAAAAGCTGACAGTTCTGTTGTAATGGGAAATTCTGCATCTAGGTTATTAGCAATTGAACATCCTTTAATGATGATTATTGCCATTATTTTAATTACAATTGGTTGGTCTAAACATAAAAAGAAAACAGAAGACACTGCTAAATTTAAAACTTTTGCAATCTATTATGGAATTGCATTAGTATTAATCTTATCAAGAATTCCTTGGAATCAATGGTTTCAGTTTTAAAAATAAAATATTCTAATTTACCTCAGGTAAAAGAAACGAT
>JBLHOD010000096.1:0-5328 GCA_047622545.1 Polaribacter sp.
AATACGTTTGTAAATAATTCATTCGGAGTTGTAAATCCTCTTAAATAAGTATTTAATTCTGGTTGATTGTTAAATCTTCTGTCAGAAATATCAGGAACTTGATCTTGATATAAATAATATGCATTCATTGCTTTCCAAACAAAATCATTGATTTCTACATCCGCAGGAATCTCATCTATTTTGGTGCAATTGTACAAAGTAAAAGAGATACATAATAAGAGTAGAGTTTTATAGAGGTTTTTCATTAATTAAGCATTTAGAAAAGCTATTATTTAAGTAACGCAATTTAGATAATTATAGTACATTTAAAAAATAGATGTAACAAAATTAATTGTGCATCGTCATAAAGGTGTAGAAGCAATTAAAAGAAACGTTTTTACAATGTAATTATATCAAACTAATGAATCAATCAGACTTTTTAAAATCTGTTTTACCTTTTAAAGACAAAGTCTTTCGTTTAGCCAAAAGACTATTAGTATCTACTGAAGAAGCAGAAGATGCAACACAAGAACTGTATTTTAAATTATGGAAAAACAAAGAGAAAATAGCTGAGTATAAAAATGTTGAAGCGTTTGCAATGACAATGACTAAAAATTATTGTTTTGACAGATTAAAATCTAAACAAGCATCTAATTTAACATTGATTCATAGTAATTATAAAGAAAAAGATACTTCTTTAGATAAAAAAATGGAGTATCAAGATAGTGTTAGCCAAGTACATAAGCTCATTGAAAAGTTGCCCGAACAGCAAAAGTTAGTTATCCAATTAAGAGACATTGAAGAGTACGATTTTGAAGAGATCGGAAAAATGTTAGATTTAAAACCAACTGCTGTTAGAGTCGCATTATCAAGAGCGAGAAAAACAATAAGAGAAAAACTAATAAAACAACACAATTATGGAATTATCTAAAATAGAACAGTTGTTAGAAAAATATCTAAACGCAGAAACTACTCTGCAAGAAGAAGCAACGTTAAAAAACTATTTTTTATCAGGTAATGTAGCTTCACATTTACAAGAGTACGAATCTATGTTTAGCTATTTTGCCATTAGTAAAGCAGAAACATCTGTAAAACCAATCCAATTAAACACTAAAAAAACGAATTGGAAATGGTTGTCAGTAGCTGCGTCAGTTGTCTTATTATTTAGTGTATATATGGGAAATAGTTACGTTCAAGAACAAAAAACTAAAGCTCAATATGCGCAAGTAAAAGATGTGTTAAAAATGCTTTCTACTAGCTTAAACAAAGGAAACGATGCTATAGCAAGTTTATATACTTACGAAGACACCGTAAATAAAATATTTAAAACCAAGTAAAATAACAATAATAAGTAAACCCAAGTAAACCAGAGAAATCATGAAAAAAATAATCGTATTAATAGCATTAGTAATAGCGCCAGCAGTAAGTTTTGGACAATCTATGTTTGATAAATTAGAAAACTTAGATGAAGTATCTTCATTTATCATAAACAAAGATGCGTTTCAAATATTGCAAAAATTTGGAGGAAACATGGTGTCAGGTGATAATGACGCTATGGAAATTTTTAAAATGGTAGAAAACTTAAATGAGTTAAAAGTTTTTAAAACAAGTGATGTAAAAGTTGCAAAAACAATGGAATCGATGGTGACATCTGCAGTTAAACAATCGAAGTTAACTGAGTTGATGAGAATGAAAGATAAAGATGCTAGAGTTCAGATCTATGTAAAAACAGGAAGCAACAAAGAGTACGTGAGCGAAGTTTTAATGTTTGTAAACGGAATTAGTAGAGTTACCGATGGTAAAGCAGATTCTGCAATTATCTCTTTAACAGGAATGATAGACATCAATAAATTATCAGGCTTAGCAGATAAATTTGCTAATGACGGTAAGAAATCTAATTAGAATTTAGATTCATATAAAAAATTGCTTGAGAAATAATTCACTTAAAACAAAAAAAATGAAAAAAATAACAACCATATTAGTCGCTTTTATTTTAGTATTCTCATTTACCTCATGTAATGAAGAGTCTTTACAGGGTTATTTAGTTAAAAGTCAAGAAAAATCTGGATTTATCACTTTTGATGTTCCTGCAAGTATTTTGCAACTAAAATCTGATAATGTTTCTGAAGAAACTAAAGCAACATTAAATAGTATTAAAAAGATTAATGTTGTTGCAATGCCCTTTAAGGACAATGCGAATGAAGTAGAAGCAGAGAAAATACAATTAGATAAAATATTAAAAGGAAAAGAGTATAAAAGTATTATGAGATTTACTGAAAAGAATATGAAAGTAAGCTTATATTATACTGGAGAAGCAGATGCAATTGATGAAATTATTGCTTTTGGATACGGAGCAAAACAAGGAGTTGGAGTTGCAAGAATCTTAGGAGAGAATATGAATCCTTCTGATATTATGAAAATGATGAATGATGTAAAATTTGATGCTGACGGATTCAATCTAGATCAGTTTAAAATGTTATTAAAATAAGGACTAAAAAGAAATTTATAAAGCCCAAAATCTAAGTTAGATTTTGGGTTTTTCTTTTTAACGAGCTGTTAACAAGGAAATACCTTAATTTCCTTACTTTTGAAGTCTTAAAAGAATCGTTATTTATGAAGCTTCAAAAATTCACTTTTTTAATTTGTATATTTTTTATTTCTGTTATTTCTGTTGTTTCTGCACAAGTTGCTCCACAATCAACGTATAGAAAAGAGAAAGATAAAGTACACGCTTTACAACATACAAAGCTTGCTGTTTCTTTAGATTTTAAAAACAAGGAATTAGATGGTGAAGCTTGGCTTACTCTAAAACCATATTTCTACGCAACAAACAAAGTCACTTTAGACGCAAAAGCTATGATTATTCATAGCGTTCAATTAAACAATAAAGAGGTTGGCTACAATTACGAAGGAGAAGAGTTAATTGTAGAGTTGCCGAATGCGTATACAAAAGATGAAACTTTTACGCTGTATATTAAATACACAGCAAGGCCAGAAAAAGTAAAACAAAAAGGAAGTTCTGCAATTACGCAGGCAAAAGGGTTGTACTTTATTAATGCTGATGGATTGGACTCCTCAAAACCGACTCAAGTTTGGACTCAAGGAGAAACTGAAGCAAGTAGCTGTTGGTTTCCAACAATTGATAGTCCGAATCAAAAAACGTCTCAAGAACTATACATTACAGTTCCTGATAAATTTAAAACCTTATCAAACGGAACACTAGAAAAACAAACTAACAATCAAAACGGAACAAGAACAGATTATTGGAATTTTAAACAAAAACACGCACCTTATTTATTCTTTTTAGGTGTTGGCGAATTTGAAATTATTAAAGATTCTTATAAAGATATTCCTGTTGATTATTATGTAGAAAAAAAATATGCTCCATATGCAAAAGATATTTTCGGATTAACACCAGAAATGATGAGTTTTTTCTCGAAAATCACCGGAGTAGAATATCCTTGGAGTAAATACAGTCAGTTTGTGGGTAGAGATTATGTGAGTGGCGCAATGGAAAATACTACAGCGGTAATCCATGGAGAAAAAGCCTATCAAATGCCAGGGCAATTAATAGATGAAAATCTGCAAGAAGATACTATTGCACATGAATTATTTCATCATTGGTTTGGCAATTTAGTTACCGCAGAAAGCTGGAGTAATTTAACATTAAACGAATCTTTTGCAAACTATAGTGAGTATTTATGGAGAGAACATAAATACGGAAAAAATAATGCAAATGCACATTTATTAGAAGATGTTGAAGCGTATAAACAAGGACAAAATTTCGACAAACATTTAGTGCGTTATTTTTATGGAGATAAAGAAGACATGTTCGACGCTGTTAGTTATAATAAAGGCGGAGCGGTTTTACACATGCTAAGAAATTATGTTGGAGATGAGGCTTTTTTTGCGAGTTTAAAATTATACCTAACAGAAAATAAATACAAAACAGCAGAAGTAGATCAATTGCGTTTGGCATTTGAGAAAATCACAGGAAAAGATTTAAATTGGTTTTTTAATCAATGGTATTTTTCTAACGGTCATCCAAAGATTCAAGTTTCTTATGATTATAATACTTTGGAGAAAAAAGTTGCAATCAATATCTATCAAACAGAAGGTGAGTTTCAATTTCCTTTAGCTATTGATATTATAGAAAATGGGAAAGTAACTCGTAAAAATGTTTTTGTTGATGGTAAAGATGCTTCTTTTGTTTTTTCATATTCAGAAATTCCAGAAAATATACTAATCAATGCTGATGGGGTTTTATTAGCGGATTTTACAGAAGCAAAAACAACGAAACTATATTTAAGTCAGTTGAAATACGCAACAAATTATGCGCATAAAAGAGAAGCTATTTTAGAGATTGTAAAGTTACAAGAGGATAAAAATGTTTTTGAAGCAATTTCGAACGCTTTAGATGACCCGTTTTACAAGATTAGAATTTTAGCAATAGAAAGTATCGATTTGTTTGATAAGTCCTCAAAAAGAGATGTAATTGATAAAATAAAAAGAATCGCTTTAAATGATCAAAAAACATTGGTTAGAGCAGCAGCTATAGAAACTTTAGGTAAGTTAATCGATCCAGGTAATTTACCATTATTTCAAGAAGCATTAAAAAGTAAATCGTACAGTGTTTTAGGAAAAACGTTGGTAGCGATCTATTATATAGATAAAGCATTTGCAATAAAGCTATCAAAAGAATTACCGAATGATGTTAGAAAAATAATTGCAACACCATTAACAAGAATTTTTATTGAAGAAAATGATGAAACAGAATTAGAGTTTATAGCTCAAAATGTGTTGGCTGGTATGTATTTAAACAATGATACAAGAATACAATCGCTTTATAAAAGAGCTTACGAGAAAATAGCAAAGAGCAATAACACGAAGGCAATTCAGAACTTAGTTGATGATCTTATTGCGAAAGGAATTCAGTTTAAACAATTTAACTTTGATAAAACGGCTATCAATTTATTGCTGCAAATGGTTAATTTTCAAAAAGAGAGTGAAGTTCCTAACAGAAACAAACACATACAGATTATTAGAACTGGTATGGCTCAGTTAGTAAACTAGAAAGAAAACAGATTTATAAGTCAATGAACTTGTCTGTTCGAGTTTTCGGCTACGCTCAAGATATACTAAAGTAGATAACTCATAAGATTAACTTTCAATTATACATCTCGACCTCGCTAGATGTAACAATCTTAGAGAATTAATATTTTTCAGACAATTCTCTTATTTTTTGTATTCTTCAAAAGTACCGTCTGTATAAAAAACAACAATTCGTTGTATCTTCTTTCCGGTTTTGCTGTTATCAGTTTGTTTTTCTTGAAAAGGAAGAGTAGGAGG